>JARCMA010000133.1 GCA_030248405.1 Microcoleus sp. MP8IB2.171 | reverse complement strand
GTTGACTGTTGACTGTTGACTGTTGACTGTTGACTGTTGACTGTTGACTGTTCACGGTTGACTGTTCACGGTTGACTGTTGACTGTTCACGGTTGACTGTTGACTGTTCACTGTTATAAAAATAACTCATAACTAATAACTCATAACAAATTATGAACTTTATTGAAAGCGTCAAAATGGCAGGTCAAACACTGCTAGCTAACAAAACTCGTAGCAGTTTAACAATGATCGGCATGATTGTCGGCAACGCCTCAGTAATTGCGATGATTGGAATTGGAGAAGGAGCTCAAAAATTTGTAGCAGGACAAGTGCAATCCCTCGGTACAAATGTATTAATCGTGAGGCCTGGAGTACCGAATGCGAGGCGAAGTTCTCTCACAAATGTGCCTCAAACTCTCGTACTGCCAGATGCAAAGGCGATCGCAACTCAAGTCCCCTCCGTTCAAGGCGTGTCAGCCGAACTTAATAGTTCAGAGATTGTTCGCTACAGCAACAAAAATGTTTCGGCTCTAATTTTTGGCACGATTCCTGATTTTCTAGAAGTCAGAAGCTTTGAAATGGCAAAAGGGCGGTTTTTGACCGAACTTGATGTTAAGCAAAGTAACCAAGTTGTGGTTCTCGGTTCAGAATTAGCGGAGAAACTTTTTGGCAATACAAATCCGTTGGGCGAACAGATACGTATCCAAAATGTCAGCCTCAAAGTAATTGGAGTATTGGCGCCCAAAGGCACATCTTTTGGTACGAATTTTGACAATTCTGCCGCAGTGCCGATCGCCACAATGGCCAATCGCATAGTCGGGCGCAAATCTCCCTACGGTTTGGCTGTCACGTCGATATTTATTTCGATTAAAGATGAATCGCAAATGGACGCAGCGCAATTTCAGGTGGAAAACCTGCTGAGACTGCGGCACAAAATTACTACCGAAGATGATTTTACTGTCAGAAATCAGAAAGATTTAATGGCAAGAATGGGGGCAATTTCCGGCGCTCTAACTATTATGTTAACTGCCGTTGCCAGCATTTCCCTATTAGTCGGCGGCATTGGGATTATGAACATTATGCTTGTGTCTGTCAGCGAACGCACTCAGGAAATCGGGCTCAGAAAGGCGATCGGGGCTTCCCAACACGATATCTTGTTTCAATTCATTATCGAAGCTGTAATTTTGTCGGCTGCCGGAGGGATAGTCGGTACTTGCGTAGGTGTCGGCGGTATCTTGCTTGTAAGTAATTTCACGCCCTTGCAAGCTGGAATATCACCCGTGGCGATCGCCCTTGCTGTCAGTGTATCCGGTGCAGTTGGCCTCTTTTTCGGCGTTGTCCCCGCCCGCCAAGCGGCAAAACTCGACCCGATCGCAGCTTTGAGAAGTGCTTAATCAATATATAATTACTCAGTTACACAATCCGCACCTTTTATGAAGGTAAAAATTATATGGCTCTAAATATTAAAAAAACTGTTTTTTATAAACAATTAACAACCTTGCAGTATCTAATGCAGTTTTAATGTCTGTATTTTTACGCAGATTCAAAGCGCAAAACTTCATAAAAAGACCGTTAAATATTAAAGATTCAATAAAGCTGGGTTGTGGTGTTTACATCCCCACCAGAAAGTTTAATACTATTAAATCAGGGGTAAACACACCTAAGCATCTACAGACGGTACGAAACCTTTGCGCTTTAATCAAAATATCCAATAAATAAACATGGCATCCCTCCCCCCAACTCCTAACTTTGACTATCTCGAAGGAACCACCCAACCAGACAGATTTAACGCCTTGGATGGCAACGACATAATTTATGCCAACAGCGGAGACGACTATCTCGAAGGCGATGTCGGTAAAGACAAAATCTGCGGCGACCAAGGCAACGATACGATTGTTGGCGGAGATGACGACGACATCCTCTGGGGAGGCAAAGGCAGCGACCTAATTAGTGGCGATTCCGGCAACGATATCATCTACGCGGGCGCAGGTAGCGATACCGTGAGCGGCGGCACAGGCGATGATATATTTGCCATTGCTAAAGGCAGCGGTGGCCCAACTGTAGCTACAGCCGACTACATCGCCGACTTCGGCAACGGCAATGACAAAATTCGATTGCTAGACGGCCTCAGCTTTGAAGATTTAAACATTCAACAAGGCACCGGCGCCAACAGCAACAGCACCGTAATTCAAGACAAACTCACAGGCGAGTATTTAGTAGTATTGCCGGGAGTCAACAGCAACACAATCAACCGCGACCAATTCACAAATCAGCTATCGGGAAACCCTGTCATTGAGTGGAACGGAGTCATGCTGAATGCAGTGCGGACAGCCAGCACCGCGCCTCCCCTCGCCTCCCGCAACATGGCAATGGTTCACGCAGCCATTTACGATGCTGTTAACTCCATCAGCAAAAAATACACCCCTTACCTCGTGGAAATAGACCCACCCGCAGGTACATCAGCAGAAGCAGCCACCGCCGCGGCCGCCCACCGCGTATTAGTCAACCTCTACCCAGCACAAGCAGTCACATTTGACGAAGCATACGCATCGTCTCTAGCTAAAATTACCGATGGCAAAGCCAAACAAGACGGGATTGCCCTCGGACAGCAAGTTGCTGACCAAATTATCAGTTCGCGGAGTACAGACGGCATCACGAAAGTAGTGCAGTACACCCCCTCAACCAACCCCGGTAGTTGGGTGCCGACTCCCCCCGCCCTTGCCGCCGCGCTGGCGCCACAGTGGGCCACAGTTACTCCCTTTGCGATGACTAGCGGTTCTCAGTTCCGCTCGGCCGGCCCGCCCGCCCTTGACAGCGCCAAGTACGCAGAGGAAGTTAACTACGTCCAAGAAATCGGCAAAACTGACAGCCTCACGCGCACCCCAGACCAAACAGTCATCGCCAAATTCTGGGCCAACGGCGCTGGGACGTTTACGCCTCCGGGTCACTGGAACCAAATCGCCGAAGAAACAGCGACTCTCACGGGTCAATCCTTAGAAGATAGCGCCCGCTTGTTCGCCCTGCTGAATATTGCTCTGGCCGATGCAGCTATTAGCTGCTGGGATACCAAGTACCAGTACAATTTATGGCGGCCGGTGATAGCTATCAGCCAAGCTGACACAGACAACAATCCCGAAACGACAGCCGACCCCCTGTGGACTCCGCTGCTAACTACTCCGCCGTTCCCTGAGTACACGTCGGGCCACAGTACCTTTAGCGGTGCTGCTGATCCTGTTATGAGTTCTGTATTTGGTTCGGATTACGGCTTTGCAGATCGGGGAGACAGGACTATTAACACTTTGCGAACCTTTGAAAACTTCAGCGAAGCGGCCGATGAATCGGGCATGAGTCGCATTTACGGAGGCATTCATTTCATGAGTGCTAACGTAAATGGTTTGAGTGCGGGTAGAAATGTGGGGAACTATGTTGTCCAGAATTTCTTAAAGGCTTAGGAAAGTCGGGGCGGGTTTACGAGATTATTGGTTTGAGCTTACATCTTTCACCATTTTCAAAAACTGGCAAGATGCCCATTCCACAAGAAATTAACTCTTTGTGGAACAGGCATCTTGCCTGTTGCTAATTATTCCAGCAATTCTACAGTGCCGAGATATCCGTCTACTCGCACTTTTTGACCGTCTCGCAAGCGAGTTGTAGCTTCAGCAATATTCATAACTGCGGGAATTTTGTACTCGCGAGCGATTATTGCTCCGTGAGATAGTTGGCCGCCAACTTCGGCGATAATTGCTGTTGCTCCTAATAGCAGCGGTGCCCAACCTGCATCGGTGTAAGGAACTACTGCGATCGCATTTTCTCCTAAATCTATGCTCGCGGTGTGGCAAATCTTGACAAAGCCTTCGACACGACCAATACTTGCTGGAATTCCCTGGATGATATTAGTTCCCGATGTTGCAAGTTCGATCGCCCTTGTCTGAGAATTGGGCAGCAAATTCCCGTAGACTACAGGGGGAATCGGGCGATCGCGATCGGCTAACAGGCGATCGCGCCTTTCCCTAATTGTATCCTTAAACGAAACACTCGCACCGCTGCGAATCCACTGCTGAATTTCCCCAAATTCCAGATAAAAAATATCCCCGCTTTCCTGAAACACCTGCATTGCCAATCCGCAAGCTTCAATCTCCAAGAAAGTCCAGCGTAGATGAGCCAACAACCGCGCGTAAATTTCGCTAATTTCGTTTTTGACGATCGCTCTTTTCTGACATTTATCTAGTCGCCACTTCTGCGAAAAAGTCAACCCTAATTTCCGCTTTTCGACTAAATTAGTTTCGGCTTTTTGAGCCATAGTTATTAGCAACTTTTGATAAATTTCCGGTTGTTCTCGCCAAGTAGGAACAGCAATATCAGTTCCCACTTCGCTCAAATATCCGTAAATATCAAGCCACTTTTCAAAGTCTGCTTGTAAAACCGGAGTTTCAGTAAAAAATTGTGCTAACTGTGCGGTTGAACCAGTTTCGTCAGACTGCGAAACAGCAGCTTGCCGCAATTTCTGAGCCAACTGCTGTAAAGCTCGCACCGAAGCAATTTCAGGAGCGCTATCATTGTCCAGCCAGTCATCATCAACGCGAAAAATTGCCTTGCGAATGGCCAGCCCGATCGGCCCTAATATATTGTAGTAAGTAATCGGTTTCAGCCACTCCTGAATTTTTTCAGATTTATCCAACAACTCCGACAAATACTGATAATTAGGATTTCCCAATTCCTCTCCATCTTCCCTCAAAATCCATCCGTTACATCCGTTACAGAATCCGTTGCCGAACTTCCCTCTTCCTTCTTCCTTCTCCAGACTTTGCAGTGCCGGGAGGAAAATAGAAGTACGATCGCCCTTAAATTCTGCATTCAGCGCCCTCTCTCGCTGCACCAGACGCCACAAACCGGGCAAAGAAGGCAAAATCTTCCCCAAAGGCGGCTTGCCCATTTTTTGCCCTCTGAGCAAAAATTCCAAACCCTGCTCCGGCAATCCCATCATCCGAAAAATTTCGCCCAACAAAGTCGCATTAAAATAGGCGTGAGAACCGAGCAAAGTTGCCGTTTCATTAAAGTTTAAATTGCTGGCGCGATCGCCCAAAACTACCTTAAATATCTCTCCCCAAACCCCGCAAGTCAGTGGCCGATTAATCGACCAAGTTAGGGGGCGAATTGCACCTGGAATCACTTCTGCTGCAATAGTCCGCGTCCAAAACGGCTGCAAATTTGTAATCGGGCGGCTTTGCAAAATCCAAACTTTTTCCCCGTCCCAACTCCACTCAATATCCTGCGGTATTCCGTGAAAAAAAGCTTCGATGGCTTGCGCTTGTTTGAGTAATTCTGCTATAATTTGTTTATCAAGAATTGAATTAGTTTCAAGTGCGCTTAATTGTTTTTCTAAAATTTCAGGTGCCCTAAAATCAACTTCCAAATGAACCGGAGTAACTTGTCCGCCGACAACAGATTCAGCACCTCCCGGCAGAGCTTCAATAATAATTTGGGAACCGCCATCTAAAGGATTGCGGCTGAACATAACTCCGGCAATTTTGCCTTCAATATAAGGCTGAATTAAGACAGCCATTTGAGTATCGGGGAGTTGTCGCTGGCGGCGGTAAGCCATAGCTTCGGAAGTCCAATAAGACTGGCGGCAGCGATTAATTGCATCAAGCAATTCTGCTTCAGTGAAAACAGGGCCAATAGTTTGATATTGTCCGGCGGCGGAACTGGTATCGCCATCTTCTCCCGCAGCAGAAGAACGGACAATTATGCTGCTGGTAATTTTTGCTTTGATGTTTTGAATTACAGAATTACTGCTGGAAAGTCGATTGCTCTTTTCCTCATTCCTTCTGCCTTCTTTATTCTTTATGACATCCGTTACATTCGTTACAGAATCCGTTGCCGAACTTCCTTCTTCCTTCGATGGCAATATAAAACCAGCAGGTACGTTAAAACCGGCGCGTTTCAGTTGAGACAATTTAGCAGCTTTATCGCCGCAAATTGCAGCATCTAAGGAGTCATCTAGAGAAAACAATTGTTCTGATTTAGATAAAGCCATATCATCACCCTGACGGATATTAATCGCTGCTAACAACAAAGCTAATCCTGTTGCTGCTAAAAATTCGGGCATTGATTGTCGCCACACCCAAACCCAAATTGGGGTACACAGACACCCGCAACGGGAAGCAAAGAGTCTCGCCCGATCGCCCTCCCCCCACCACCGCTGTGCCAAACCCCACACCAGCAGCCCCCAAATGCCCGATGAAACAGCCATCGGCGGCGAAAATACCAAAAGACCCCAAACAGCGTTGGTCACGCCTCCACCTCGGGCGATCGCATATCTGCCTGCAACTAGAGGAATTAACAGGGCGATCGCGATCGCAGGTGCATCCGGGAAGGAAAATCGCCCTGCCAAAACCGGTACAATACCCCTGGCAATTTCCGCCAACACTGCAGCAATTCCCGCTGATTTCCCCCCGTGAATGAAAGCTGCCGACACGCCCACATTCCCCGTGCCCAGCGCCCTCAAATCTCGGCGGCTAAACACTCGCACCGCACATCCCGTTAGCGGTAAAGCACCCAGGCTGAAACTAGCAGCCAACAGCAATGCTATTGTCCCCAACGGCATAAAATCAGCTCTCCTATTTTCAACCTCTAACCATTATGACCTCAATTCTGTTTTTTTTTCAGTCTTCAGATATATCTATAAAACGCCATCAGCACTTAAGATCATAAAAAAGTAGAGTAGATCAGGATTTAACTATCATGACAGATATCAGCTTGACGACTCCAATAGCAGTTCTTGTTGCTGGCTTTATTGCCGCAGTTACGATCGGCTCGATCGCCTGGTACAACTCCAAGCGCCCCCCCGGTTGGGAATCCAAAGAACGCCCTGATTTTGTACCGAAAGTTGACAAAGACGATTTGATTGCTGATGTTTCTGAGTCAAAGAAAAAATAGAACCAAGCTGTTTGAGATCGGAAAAAGCTTTGAGAGGAAGAGGAATTACCCTTGCATATCTATCTGGTAGGGTGCGCCTCGGCGCGCCTTACGCTATGTAGAAAGGCTTTGAGTGAAGAGTTTTAATTGACCGAAATCACTAATGTCAATAAAGGGAGTTCTCATCCCGCGCTCGAACCCTTTATTGACCTTGATGCAAGAGATCATTAGATAGATTGAATCATAGAAATTTCGACGTTGACTACAGCTTTAGAGTTCTCAGGAGATTCAGCCTCTTTTGGGAGGCGGCATTTGAGACATCTCACCACCTATTCGTAAATTTGGCTGCTAAGGTGATCGCCCCGACGACCATTTCCAGTTTAATGTCATAAGTTTATTTTTTCGAGGTATGGGCGATCGCTCTAAACCAATGCGGCTGCTTGAGGCTGTGACTTTTTTTCTACACCTAATTCCGTCCGCTTTACAACCAACAACGTAATATCATCAAACACTTTTTGAGTGCCAATATGTCGCCGTAAATCGTCAATCACCGCTTGCTTAATTTCTTGTGCCGATAAATGCCAGTTTTGGCTAATGACTTCACACATCTGCTCAACGCCATACTGTTTTTTGTTAATGTCTTTTGCTTCGGGAATACCATCAGTATATAGCACTATACCATCGCCTAGCTGTAGCTCCATTGAAATGTGACTGATGAACTCAGCAATGTGGCTCTCCTGACTTTATGGTGTATAATGTAACAAACAATACATTTACTGTTATGGATTTTTATTTGGACTATATATTAGACTTGCCTGGAGTGAAGGTT
>JARCMA010000132.1 GCA_030248405.1 Microcoleus sp. MP8IB2.171 | reverse complement strand
AGCCTGACGAACCAAGGTAAAATAGAAGTCAAAATTTAGCGAAATTCGTTGATTAAATCGGCATCGTGCTTCATAAAATCCTTGAATCAGAGCAGTGTAAGCACACTCAACTACCTGTTCAATTGGGCAATCCGTCATTTCTAAAACTTGCTCTGATGACTGTTGCCCATATTCAAGATCGTGGGCGATCGAAGCATAAACTGATGTTGATGCCAGCAACAACTGAATCATCGGTAACGGCTTGGCCCAATCTGTTAATACTATCTGCGTTACACCACTCGAACAGCCAATTAAGAGAGAGCAATACTTAGTTAATTCCGCATTTTCCCGTAGGGTCAACACACTACCATCAATAATTCGTGTATCTCCTGTGGTAATTTTAAGGTGAGATGACAGAATAATGCTGCAATCCGGTAAGCGAGACAGCAGTCTTTGAGCAACAGACAAAGCATATTCTGGCTTAACAAAAGACTGACTGCTACTGCCAGTATACTCAAATAAAATAACATGACTGCGTTTCAGCAAATTGTGCTGTTCAGCAAAATTGCGGACTCTTTCAATCTCATCATTTCCGAGGCGCAGAATATTCTGAATCGGAACAGTAATCGGTTTTGGATAGCCGCGAAAAAGAGATGCTTTAGTAGTTCCATCATAATTTTGATAGTTATTTGGACTCACCTGCGTTAAAAATACTTCATCAAATTCACCGCGACTGAGGCGCACCTGTACCTCTTTTTCCAGCCCATACCAAGCTGCCACAATTTCCTGCCAATTCCTAGCAGGAATTTCCCAGATTTCATCAACAAATGGATTACCTTCAATCATACTTCGACACATCGATGAAATTGCCCAAGTCAAATGACAATTCGGATAATCATGCTTGATTTGTCGAGCCAAGGTAGTTGCATGAAGACAATCCCCATTTAAGCCTAGTTGTCCCAACAAAATTCGCTTACCAGAAGATTGTTCAGTAGTGAAAAAACCTGACCAAGAACGTTCTTTTTGCAAACGCGGTATCTCAGCTTGGAGAAATTTCGCGCTTCCCTCCATAACCACAACTTGGTCAATGTCAGAATTATTTTGCAGCAAAATCTCACTTTTGGAAGTAATGAACCATGTAATTATGCAGTTTGGTTCGCTATTTTTTAGATTTTGCGCTGTTTCCAGATAGGACAATATTTCCTGTGGCCCAAAAACCGCAAAACCGTAATGTTTGTGCATCGGTGTATAGGGATAAGAAGCTGGCTGAGATAATGGTTTCATCATGGAAATACCTAAAGGTTGATTATGATTTTATATGGCTTCGATCATCATAGCTGCGAGTTGTCGCAGGTCAATTTTGGGTTGCCAATGTAGGCTGTCCATTAGCGCAGGATTGGATACTAATCGTTTATATTCAGGCTGAAAATTTTCAGCTTGTTCTAGATAGCGAGTCCAATCCAAACCCAAGTGTGAAAAACAGACTTCTATCCAATCTTTTATAGAATGAGTTTTGCCGGAACCGATGACAGCTTCAAAAACATTTTCCTGTTCTACCAGCGTCATAATTCCCTCTGTTACATCACCCGCAAATGTCCATTCTTTCTCTACATTAACATCGCCAATTTGCAGTTTTTCACCAGATCCCTGAACAATGCGCTTAGCGGCGAGTACAATTTTTTGGCTGACATGATTTGGCTTTCTGAGAGGGCTTTCATGATGGAATAAATATCCTACATAGGCTTTGATACCGAGACTTCTGTAATATCGGGCAGCATAAACTGATTGAATTCGAGCAACAGCATAAGCACTACTTGCTTCAAAAGCAGTATCCTCAGAAATAGGATTGCCATCATTATAGAATTGAACGCCGCTACCTGTAATAAAAACTTTAGAAGCGAGGCTGTGTTTGTAAACTGATTCTAAAATATTCAGTGTACCGGTCGAAATTGCTGCATGATTTTCAAACAGTGCGTCGTGTCGCGTCGTTGATTTAGCAGCTAAGTGAAATAGATAGGTTGGTTTGTATTCTTTTACGAACTCCTCAACCTGTTTGTAGTCAGACACATCACCACGAATCCAATCTCCAGATCGCGATACAGCTAAAGGCTTAATTCCTTTGGCTTTGCATAACTCATTGAGATAGTATCCATCTTGTCCGTTAGCACCAAAAATAAGAGCGTTCACAGTTTATTTTTCTGAAAAACAAAGGTAGCAAATGTGTAGCGACATCCTTCATAGATAAAATCGGGGTTCGGACAATCCCACTGCGGAATATCAGGGAGAACGCAATTTTTCAATAAAAGAAGAAGTCGCTGCTTGAAATCTTTCTGCGTGTACAAACGAAAGTCTATAGAGGAAATACGATCGCCCGGTTTGTACTGGCAATTATAATCGCACGTTAAGATCGTAGTACCTCCATGTGCAAGAAGTTAGTTTTATTCTGGACAACATCTAATTTTTTTTGAAAAATTAGCATCCCAAAAGTATACTTATATTTAGCGGGATCGGGAGACCATTCACTGATTATAGGTTCTTCCAAAGACCAATCAATTTCATCCACCAGATATAAACCATTATTGAGGCATTCTTGGATTAAAGCTAATACGTCATTTTTGTCAAGGACATTCCATTCTAAGCCATACAGTTTGATTCCGGTTACTATTTTGGGTGTCCAATAGTCAAAAGTTACATAGAGTTTGCCCTCATTAGCTAGTAATCGAAAGGCTTCCTTGGCAAATTTATTAAAATTAACTTCGTGTTCTATCACAGACAAACAAGTTATATTTTGAAAAAAATTGTCTGGTAATCCAGTCGCCATCAAATTGCCAACAATATACTTAACTCCAGCCACAGGAACATCTGGATTTCTAAAATCAATTCCGTATTTCTCACCTTTAATTCCTTTTAAAACAGCATTCTTTAACATATAAGAATCCGAGCTTCCCATGTCTAAGAAGTTACCATCTGTTAGTTCAACCAAAATATTTGCCAAATCCCAATCTTTACAAATAAGACCGTGAGAAACATAACTATTTTGCTTCAAATATTGGGTGCATTGATCAATTTCAGCTCTGTTTTTCAGGAATTTACAACGCGACGAGCTTTTTATCGCAGAATCTGAAAAATAATTAGTTTCGTCGGAGGGAATAGTAATGTGTTTTTTAGAAATTGAAGGAACTTCATCGCAATTACTACTAATTTTAAGAATAAACTCTTTTACTTCACCATAGTTTTTAGCATAAACCACTGGATTTTCCAAATTATCCCAAAGTTTTTCTGCTAAGTCCCAGCCAACAATACAACGAGGCTTATATCGGTTAATCTCCGTTTGGCAAGCTGCGTTTACAGCACTTCCTTTCATCAACAAGCCAATACATTTGTCTCCTATTTGGGACAATTGTTTAAGGTTGGTTCCGCTGCAATCAACAAGATTTGTAGCCTGGTATTTAGGTGGGGCTGAACAGTAAAAATTGAGCTGAGGAAAATCTAATGCTATTTGCTTCAGGTGTTCGTTTAAATAAAAATAGCTTTGATTCGAGAAAACTTCCCCATTTTCCACTAAAATGCTGTTTTCTCTAACTTCTATTTCCTTTTCTACCTGCCCAAAAAAGTTGATCATGGGAGTGTGAATCGGTATCGGCAGGAGATATTGATGATTAAGTCTATGCTGATACATCTGGCGATTAAAGGCATGAACGTTATTTTGGTACGTCATACCGTAGAGTTTCAAAATGTCATCAAAAACTCCAAACCACATATTGACAAAGATGGCATCATCCGGGCAGTTTGGCGTGGGTTCTGTGCCTTTGTATTCGCAGCCTTGATAGAGGGCGATCGCCAAATCTAAATCCTGCCAAAGATAAGTAGAGACTTCCTCGCACTCTAGGGTAATTTTTACCCCCGGAAACTTAATTCTAATCGCCTGAATTACGGCTCTTGTCAAAATTACATCGCCGCTGTGAAAACTGTTATGAATGAATAAATGTGTCATATTTGTATCCTGTTGTGAGCTGTCTTGAGTCTTGGCTTAGTGTTTGATAATTTCCAGGTTAGGCAAAGGGAAGATTAGACCAACACCGCTGTTCAGTGTTTCTTGTTCGCGCTTGAGAAATTCTTCCTTAAAATGCCACGGCAAGACTAAATAATAATCCGGCTTCATGGCCCTTGAATCGGCTTCGCTGACAATAGGAATGTCACTACCGAGCGTATAAGCACCATATTTATCTGGGTTTCTTTCCGCCGCTACATCTATAATCCGATTGTCAATTCCGCACCACTGTAAAATTGTATTACCTTTAGTCGATGCACCGTAGATGTGAATGCTTTTACCTTCCTTTTTTAGCATTTTTAGCAGCGAAACTAACTGGTCTTTATGCACGTTGATCCTGTCTTGAAAATTTTTGTATGGTTTGTCGGTATCCAGCTCCATGTCAAATTCTGTCTGACGTAATAGCTTGATGCGCGTCACAGCTTCTTGCTTCTTAAAAGCAAAGTTATTAAGATGCGTTGCGTAACAGCGAATGCTACCACCATTGATGTCATTCAGGACAGCATCTACTATTTTTAAATCCGCTTGTTTTAGGATGTATTCCAGCACTGCCAAACTGTAATACTCCAAGTGTTCGTGACAAATTGTGTCATAAGAATTCATTTTTAGCATGGATGGCATATAGGACATTTCAAAGACCCATAAGCCATCAGGAGTTAGGGATTTTTTGATTTCCTTGCAGAAGCTTACCGGATCTTCTAGGTCATAAAACATGGCGATAGATGTAATAATATCAAATTTTTCGCCTTGCAAAACCTTGGTCAGCTCTTCTGAAGGAAAAATGTCTTGAATTGCCGTAATGTCCCCGGTTATTTCTTGAGCTACGTCAGATGGATCGACACCAAATTTGATAAAGTCTTGCGGATAGGACTTGAGTAAAGTGCCGTCATTACAGCCAATATCTAAAACACGAGCATTACTTTTGTCAATCAGGGATGCTGCTTCTTCAGTAATTTCCTGTAAGTGATTTCGCATAGTTTGGTTCGTACCGGAACGATACCAGTATGCAGAATATAAAATTTCCGGCGGTACGGTATGCTCCATTTGCAATAAACCACAAGCTTTCTCATCTTTGGTGGGATCGCACCGCAGGAGAGAAAGGGCTATTTTTCTGAGGGGCGGTTCTTCTTTCCCAGGCTTGACAAATGAACCTTGCAAGTGCTGTTCGCCTAAATTAATGACTGGAGTGAGTGCTGAAGAACCGCATACCCGACAAGTTTTACGATGACCTAAGTGCATTGATTTACCTTTAAAAATATTTATTCTTTATGAGAGCCGAGCTTTTCTACAAGTCCTTGGAAGTTTTTGTCTATTCCATCTATACACTTATTCCGCTGCAAGTTCAGGATGGCTAGCTGTTTGACTACTTGATCTTTTTCTGTTACAACTACTTTGTCAAATTCATAGACTTTTTCTTGTTCGTGCCACAAGCTGCAGTTAACTTGGGCGAGTTCAGAGAAGATTTCGCCGATACTACCACCGACATCAGCCACATAATTGCCCTCTTTTTTATAAACTTTATTTGAGGCAAAAGTCAGGCGATCGCTCGGAATTTGCCCAGCTATAGCAGCACTAATAAATTCGTTGATTTCCTCCTGAAGCTGTATCTCTTGAACAGTAAGGCTCTTGAGTCTGATTTCGTCTTCGGAATGCCACTGTTTCAGTTTGACAATTGTCAATTTATCGCAGAGAGATCCAAGTGTTTCTGCCATAGGTCAAATGTGATTGATTTGAAAGAATTTGAGTCTGGATGCTAGCGATAGTTAGTATAGATCGTTTACTATCAGACGAATACCCATTTTGCTTGTTCCCAGAATGATCTATTGTATTTCATAAAAAAACTCGGTAAGTGGGCAACGAGCGAGTCTTTAGACCTGAGAGGAAAACGACCAGGCGGTTTCAATCGCCTTGAATCTTTCCATTATCGCCGGACGAGTTGCTCGATCAGGTGTACTTTTGTACTGTACTTTCACTCTTGACAATTACCATCTCAAACCTTACCGCGATCGCATAATGTTTGCTCGATTAGAGCCTACGAAAGCGGGGTGATGTTAGCTTGTCGGTCAATGTTATAAGGGCTTGTTGGGCTTGCAACACTGTAAAGCGTGACTTGAGAACTGTTTAATTGCAAACGACAGAGCTCTTAACTAGCTTCGCATTCGCCCGGTGTCGTGACCTAAATAACGTAGTCAGTTAAGACGCTTGGCTGGTCAGAATAGCTTGCTTCGAGACTTGCTCGCGACCAAGCGAGCGTGTCTTTAGACCTGAGTTCCTGACACAACGTCTTTGAGCATACACAGGATTATCTTACACAGAAGCCACTTTTGATTGAGATATTCGATCGCCTGCGATCGCCATTACCACAACTCTGGAGACTATTGACAAATTAAAACTCCAAAGCGTGCCCATTTAGCCATTGACAAAAAAAATCATTGTGGTAAGGCAAAAAGACATTGTATAGAAACCCGCTCTTGGGATGAGCCAGAAGCCAGAGGCTACTACCTCAGACAGCCGATCGCCCTTGCCGGGATTCCTCCCACGCAAAAACAAGTTACAATGACGTTAAGATTGATGAACATAAATAAAAAATCCCAAGTCACAGGGACTAAATAATTAGGAGGATCGACCTCGGTGAATAAACGGTGGAGAAACGCTGGCCTGTACGCACTGCTGGCTATTGTAGTCATTGCCCTAGCCACGGCATTTTTTGACAAACAGCCCCCAAGCCGGGAAGTTTGGAAGTACAGCCAATTCATTCAGGAAGTCGAAGGCAAGAGAGTAGACAAAATAAATATCAGTTCCGATCGCAGCAAAGCCCTCGTAACGGCTCAAGACGGCAGCAAGGTACTGGTTAACCTGCCGAACGACCCAGAACTGATCAACATCCTGACCAAAAATAACGTAGATATTTCCGTTCTGCCCCAAAGCGACGAAGGCTTCTGGGTAAAAGCCCTCAGCAGCCTGTTCTTCCCGATCCTGCTGTTGGTAGGACTGTTTTTCCTGGTGCGGCGCGCCCAAAACGGGCCCGGCAACCAAGCCATGAACTTCGGCAAATCCAAAGCTAGAGTTCAAATGGAACCTCAAACTCAGGTGACATTCGGCGACGTGGCCGGCATCGAACAAGCCAAGCTAGAACTCGCAGAAGTCGTGGACTTCCTGAAAAATGCCGATCGCTTCACCGCAGTCGGAGCAAAAATCCCCAAAGGCGTACTGCTAGTGGGCCCTCCCGGAACAGGCAAAACCTTGCTCGCAAAAGCAGTGGCTGGAGAAGCGGGCGTTCCCTTCTTCTCGATTTCCGGTTCAGAATTTGTGGAAATGTTCGTGGGTGTGGGTGCTTCCCGCGTCCGCGACTTGTTTGAACAAGCTAAAACTAACGCTCCTTGCATCGTATTTATCGATGAAATTGACGCGGTAGGCCGCCAGCGCGGAGCTGGTTTGGGCGGTGGTAACGACGAACGGGAACAAACCCTGAACCAGTTGCTGACGGAAATGGACGGCTTTGAAGGCAATACTGGGATCATTTTGATTGCTGCTACGAACCGCCCCGACGTGCTGGATGCTGCGCTGCTGCGTCCGGGCCGTTTCGATCGCCAAGTTGTGGTCGATCGCCCCGATTTCTCCGGCCGCCTCGAAATTCTCAACGTTCACGCCCGCGGCAAAACCTTGTCAAAAGACGTGGACTTGGAAAAAATCGCCCGCCGCACACCGGGTTTCACAGGTGCCGATTTGGCTAACTTGCTGAATGAATCGGCAATTTTGGCCGCCCGTCGCAACTTGACCGAAATCTCGATGGATGAAGTCAATGATGCGATCGACCGCGTGCTCGCAGGCCCAGAAAAGAAAGACCGCGTGATGAGCGAAAAGCGCAAAACTTTGGTAGCTTACCACGAAGCCGGTCACGCTTTAGTTGGTGCTTTGATGCCCGACTACGATCCCGTGCAGAAAATTAGCATTATCCCCCGCGGCCGCGCTGGCGGTTTGACTTGGTTCACACCGAGCGAAGATCGGATGGATTCTGGCTTGTATTCTCGCTCTTATTTGCAAAATCAAATGGCGGTAGCTTTGGGCGGCCGCATTGCTGAAGAGATTGTCTTCGGTGAGGAAGAAGTCACGACTGGCGCTTCCAATGACTTGCAACAAGTGGCAAGAGTAGCACGGCAAATGGTGACTCGCTTCGGAATGAGCGATCGGCTAGGCCCTGTAGCTCTCGGTCGCCAACAAGGGAATATGTTCATGGGTCGCGATATCATGGCCGAACGGGACTTTTCTGAAGAAACCGCAGCCACGATCGATGATGAAGTGCGTTTGTTGGTAGAGCAAGCTTATCGGCGCGCTAAAGATGTGCTGGTTGGTAACCGCCACGTTCTGAACGCTTTAGCAGAGATGCTAGTTGATAAGGAAACTGTGGATGCTGATGAATTGCAAAATTTGTTGGCTAACAGCGATGTCAAGATGGCGACAATTGCCTAAGCGATTTTAAGATTTGAGATTTTAGATTTAATCTAAAGTTTAAAATCGGTAATTGGGGTGGTTCTGGCCTTGTCTGGAATCGCCCCGATTTTTTTGTGGTGCGATCGGCTGTTTCAGATCAAATCCGCTGACATCGGAATTATACCAGAGTGCGAGCGTCCCCGCTCGCGAGGAGAATCCGATCGCGAGCGGGGACGCTCGCACTGTATCATTTCCATGTAACCGGACTTGAACTTCACCCTTGATAAACTTCTCGCCGGTGACGAACTTTACTGATATCGACCGTGCGGCTGTCGTCATCAATGGTGTAGATTACCCTGTAATCACCAATCCGAATTCGCCAACCATTTTTCTCCCCCTTTAACTTGAGACACCCCGGCGGGCGCGGGACACTTGCTAAAGCATTTATCTGGGGATAAATTCGGCTGCTGATTTCAACGGGCAGAGCATCCAGGTCTTTTTGAGCCGAACGTGCAGTAATGACCAAGTAATCAGACATTCAACATACCCTTTTTCTCAAGCTGGCGCTTAACTTCTTCCCAGGGAACTCTTGGTTCATCTTTTCTCGATTCAATGGTCAAAGAGTCATAAACATCCTCCCAGAGTTCGCCGTGCTTCTCGAAGTCGAGCACCACCGCAATTTTTTCGCCTTCGCCGTCAACTAAAAACTGAAAGTCTGTCGGTTCGCCGCATTCAGCCAACACGTCAACCCAGAAATCGCTGTGTTCTTTGAGGTCAACAATTGCAGCGGTTTTGTTGCCTAGATTGTCAGTTAAAAATTGAACGCCGCGCATATTGTAGTTTGCCATATATTTAAATTAGTAATGTGTACTAAAATTATATGCCAGACAGAATAAGTTAAGTAGGTCATTACAAAGAAACAATAGTATCTTGTAGGGGCGGGTTTAGCCAAAAATCTAGGAAACCAGCCAGTTTATGAAGGCAAAACCCGCCCGACTTGTAGGGGCTGGTTTAGCCAAAAATCTAGGAAACAAGCCAGTTTATGAAGGCAAAACCCGCCCTCCTCCCTAATGTTTATTTGTACCCACCTACAGAGCATGAATCATCAATCTTGGTTGACCAAACTAAAAAAACACCGAGCGATTGCAGTCATCCGTTCCTCCGAAAAGGAACTTGCTTGGCAGATGGCATCAGCGGTAGCAGCAGGCGGAATCCTGTTTATTGAAATTACTTGGAACACTCACAAAGCTGCTGAATTAATTGCCGAACTCCGCTCCGAATTTCCTACTTTTAGTATTGGTACCGGCACTTTATTAAACTTAGAACAGTTGCAGCAAGCCATAGATTGCGGCGCTCAATTTTTGTTTACTCCGCACACAGATCTAGCTATGATTAAAACAGCAGTTGATGCCGGAGTGCCGATCGCCCCCGGTGCTTTTTCTCCCACGGAAATTGTGACGGCGTGGCAAGCTGGCGCTACCTGCGTTAAAGTGTTTCCGATATCGGCTTTGGGAGGCGCAGCTTACCTGAAAAGCCTGCAAGGCCCTCTGGGACACATTCCTTTGATTCCCACTGGCGGGGTGACAGTGGAAAATGCGAAGGTATTTATTGACGCTGGGGCGATCGCCGTTGGTTTGGCGGGAGACTTATTTCCCAAACACTTAGTGGAAAATGGAGATTGGCGGGCGATCGTCCAAATTGCCCAAACTCTTACCCAAAAGTTAACAATTAGTTAAGCCCTCTTTCCCAATCCAACATTTCAAATCTACAATCTAAAATAGGACAAGCCAATCTAAAATCTAAAACTTGTACGCTCGCGAAGCCGAAGTATCTAAAATCTAAAATAGTACGAGGTGTGAGAAATGAATAGCATTATCAACTCAATTTACTTCCGCCGCGCTGGAACTTTCTGTGCCGGCTGCGCCCTCACTTTTGCTACATTCTGCGGCGGTTCAATGACCGCATTTGCCAGCGAACAGCACAACATAATTGCCAATAAAATTATGCTGTTGCAGCAATCCAGCGAACGCTGGATTGAAATAGATTTGTCAAGACAAAGATTAATAGCTTGGGAAGGAAATCAACCTGTTTATGCGGTGATTATTTCCAGCGGCAAATCATCCACTCCCACCCGCACGGGAACCTTTGCCGTTGAAACCAAACACCGCGTTACTAGAATGACTGGACCGGACTACGACGTGCCCGACGTTCCCTATACAATGTATTACGACGGAGGCATGGCAATTCACGGCGCTTACTGGCACAATTTGTTTGGCAATCCCGTCACTCACGGCTGCACGAATGTAGCTGTAAATCACGCTAAATGGCTATTTGAATGGGCTTCGGTGGGAACACCCGTGGTGGTGCACAAATCGGAGATTTAACTGAATAGGTTCGTAGATAAAACGGCGGTTGAAACCGCGTCTATACAGACAAAACCTGCCTCCGCAGGTTGAAGAGTTAACATTACATTTATGGAGACAAAATCCACTCCAAGCGAGTTGAATTTTTGATGTTCTTGAGTCCGCGGAGGCGGACTTCGTTTGTCTAGATGCGGTTTCAACCGCCGTCTTATCTTTAACTTAACTGCACCACTGGTTTATCCTCCAACAACGTTTCATTCGTCAGCAAATCTTCCACAGTAATCCGCAAAAATCGCTGTTCGTCAACGCGGAAGAAGATTTTGATGCGATCGCCCCCCGGATACCCCGGCGGCGTCAATTGCGCGATACTGCGAGCTCCGTCTTTGTCATTTAGCGGCTGTACCGAGGTTTGGCCCGCGATTTGGCGAGTAATCAGCCTGTCGCCATCAAAATAGATCTCCGTGCCGCCAGTTTCCGCTCCCAATTCGCCGATAATTAATTCAATACTCGGCTGATTTTCTAAAGAAGCTCCCAAGACTAATTCTACCGGTTCGCTCATCGGATAAGACTGCCCGGATTTAATTAAACTGTGCCAACTGTGGCAATTGTCGCGGCGGTTCCAGTAGCGAATTCCGTAACTGTGATAGAGAAAATCTTTGATTTCTATGCCTTGACTCAATTGTAGAGCACCTTGGGCGATCGCCTCAAAAGGTTTGTCGCACCGAATCTTTGCCGGCTCGAAATATTGCTCAACCCAACGCTGTACGGCGGGAATTTGAACAGTACCGCCAACGAGCAAAACTGCATCAATGTCGCCAATTTCTAAACCTTGGCGGCGCGCTTGCTGCAATACTTGATTCATGCACTCGTCGAGGTTGTCAAAAAACTGATGTTCGGCGAGAATAGATTCAAAGCCATCACGGTCTAATTCTAATTCGTAACTCTCAAAATTTTCATCATCAAAATAAACCTCAGTCGCCTTATTTACCAAAGATAACTGAATCTTTAACCGTTCTGCCAATCTCGTCGTAATCGGAGATTTTGCCAACTTTTTCGTTTTAACAAAATAGTCAACCAGCCAATTATCAATATCAGAACCGCCCAAATTTTGTCCGGCTTTAGCCAAAACTCGGGCTACTTTTGCCTTTTGTGCCGAGGATTCAGCTAATAACTTATCGCCCCATTTCAGCAGAAAACCCAGGGGCTTTTTGTTGCCGTTACTGTCCAGTCGCACTAAAGAAAGATCCAGAGTTCCGCCGCCGAAATCAATGACTAATAGATTTTCGCGATCGGCTAAACCGTAACCCAAAGCAGCCGCTGTGGGTTCGTCCAACATCCGCACCTGTTCTACTTGCAGAGATTCAGACACTTTACCCAACCAATGGCGGTAAGCTTCAAAACTATCTACCGGCACAGTAAAAATTAAAGAATCTACCGGCAAGGAGAGTTCGCGAATTGAGCTGACAATTTTGCTCAAATACCACTCACCTACTCGTTCAAAAGTAATAAGTTGCCCGTCAAGTTCCGGCACAAAACCCTGAACAGAAGTGCCAATTCCCCGTTTAAAATTGCGGAAAAACCGAGAATCTCCACTCAAATCAAGGCCTTTGTCGCGGACTTGCTGACCGACTATGACTTTATTTTGAGCAGCGTCCTCAACGTAGAGCAAACTGGGAATTAGGGGCGGGTTTTGAGCCGAGATTGCCGACAATCCCGGTAATTTCAAAGTTTCGGGCTGCTGGAGGGCTTGATTCCAGCGAGCGACGACTGTGTTGCTAGTTCCAAAATCAATTGCGATCGTCATTCAGCCAAAATACATAGCTACTAGGGATTTAATCATCTTATGGTATTTGGAACCCCCAATGCCAACAGATTATCAAATTCTGCTTGAATAAAGACTTTGTTGCTACAAAAATTTCTTTAACGGCGGAGTCTTCAATTTTGTGTAACTGCATATTTTTAGTCCCCACAAAGGCGCGCCACTTTTATAAGCGGCACAAAACTCATACCATTTTATATTTTAGATTCAAGAATTGGGAATGACTGACTGCATAAGGATTTGGATCGCGGGCCTAAAGTTGCATTGTTTTTTGCAAGTGGTATCACCTATCGGCAGCGGCTAATCTTTTACCTTTGATATCAATCCAATTTTACAATAAAGCGTGAAAAATGCCCGACATTCACTCTCGCCAAACAGCACTATTTGCTTTAACATTGCTTGTCCCTGTGGCTAGTATTGGTATCATAGCAGGCTTGTATATTGCCCCTGGAAGCTGGGGACAAACACTGTCAGTCTTGTGTCAAGTTTGGTTGCTGGTTTTTCCGATCGCGTGGTCTGTTTTTGTCGATCGCGAAAAGCTCAGTTTATCCCTACCCAAGCGCCAAGAATTGCTGGCTGGATCTATTTGGGGAATATTCATGTTTGCGGTGATTGTGGGTATCTATAGCCTTTTTGGCCAGCAGTGGCTCGATCCTGTAGTTGCTAAAGAAAAATCGCACCAATTAGGTATTAGCAGCCTTAATATTTACTTGATTGTAGAAGCATATTTTGTGCTGGTTAACTCGCTGATTGAAGAATTTACTTGGCGGTGGTTTGTCTGCAAGAAATGCCAGATTCTCATACCGGGAACAAAAGCAATATTTCTGAGTTCGCTATTTTTCACGCTCCACCACATTTTTGTAATAGCAGCTTACAGCGACTGGCAGGCTGTGATCTTAGGTTCCTTAGCTGTCTTCACTGCCGGGATAATTTGGTCTCAGTCTTATCTGACTTACCGTTCACTTTGGCCTAGTTATATCAGCCACGCGATCGCAGATTTTGCCCTGGCAAGTATTGGTTGGCAAATTCTCTTTAACTAGCTGCTTTTTCAGCGACTATTCCTGGCAATTATACAGTAAAAATTGACCTTTTTCCCAACTCACTCTCCAGATTAATCTCTTCCCCCATCATCCGGGCGGCGTGGCACTGCCACAGGCGATAATCTACCCTGATAAATTGTAAGCTTCGGCAAGGTATATGTGGCTGTAGCTGCGGTTGATGCCAACTAGCAGCGACAAGTGTTTGCTGGCATTGATGCTGATTGTACTGGGCTCTTGACTGATGCTGTGCAATAATCGAACGTTAATATCTTCCCACCGGAAGATGCTTTCTGTTAAGGCATCTGCTTTTCATTCTAGGTTTGGTTTTGCTTGCGATCGCATAATTTTAGCTGCATGAAAACTGGCCAACATATCGCTGCAAGCATCGGCGGCCGGGCCCCCAAGATCACACCGATTGTCATCCGCAATTGCAAACTCAGGAAAAATGATGATTTCATAACATGAAATTTTTTGTACGCGAAATCGTTTGATACATACCACGAAGCCGCTGCTACTGCTTAGGAGTTAAGGTGTACACGATATAGGCCGATTAACCTTGAGTGTTCCTTTGATCTTTAAGCTGTCGCGCATTTAAATTGCATATTCGAGGCGGGCGGGACGCCCAACCCCTACTCCCCACAAGAATTTGATTGTTTTTTAACATACAATTTAAATGCCGCAACAGCTTATAGGGTCATGTGATAATTTGCTACTGATTTTTTTTACGGTAATTACTTATACACGACTTGGGCAGGGATGCTACATATACTCGGCTCCGAAGTGGCAGTCTCATTTGGGAACTTTTTCATGCGATCGCCTTTTATTAACAAATTTAAAACTCCGGCAGCTAACTAAATTTATATCGGTGAAACTCTATCTTCTGTAGCACGATTGGGAAACCTATTTT
Source organism: Microcoleus sp. MP8IB2.171 (assembly GCA_030248405.1). GTDB lineage: Bacteria > Cyanobacteriota > Cyanobacteriia > Cyanobacteriales > Microcoleaceae > Microcoleus. The sequence continues at coordinate 773 of JARCMA010000132.1, read as the reverse complement.
TTCAAACAGTGGACGTATCAACCGGGTTGTTTCACAAACATACGACAAGTGAGGGCGAGGGATATCGCTTGAAAAACAGGGTTTCTCTCCCCATTCGCGCCTCCACGACGCTCATTCGCGCGATCGCCCCTGTAAGTATCTAAGAAAACTACCATGTCTGAATCCTGACAAAATAGGATATTGTGTCAAGCAATACCTAGAGGACTGTTACCAAAAAATCCCAGCTACCGATCGATGTTTAGATCTATTGCAGCGATGGAGGACTCAACATTCTCAAGGTAAGAATCTCCCTCTTTAATTCAGTATAAAATTTTGCCAAAGGCGATGTCAATCTACTGAATCTTGTTGCAAATGCTACTTTTATCCCCACATTAAAAGTTGGCTGATATTCGGTTTACCGTACATTTTTGTCTGTTGTATAGTAAATGATGTTATCTTTAACAGATGCTGTTTTCTAACTTGGTGTTTGTCGCGAACAAAGCTACTATTTGAGGAGGTATCTATCTTCAGGATGAAATTTCACTGACCTGCAAATTATCCCTAGGGGAACTGTTTCGCGATCACATCCATCGTTATTATCAATGCAATGACAGTCAGTAACTCAGGGAATCAACGCCACTGAGCTTGTAAGAGAAATCAAGCAAGCTGTACTGACCAGCTATAGCCTTAACTGACTACGTTATTTAGGTCACGACACCCTGGGATGCGAAGCTAGTCCCTTGCTCTGTCGCTAGTAGTTAAACAGTCTTAAAGTCACGCTCGACAGTGCTGCT
>JARCMA010000131.1 GCA_030248405.1 Microcoleus sp. MP8IB2.171 | reverse complement strand
CTACGTTATTTAGGTCACGACACCCTGGGATGCGAAGCTAGTCCCTTGCTCTGTCGCTAGTAGTTAAACAGTCTTAAAGTCACGCTCGACAGTGCTGCTAGCCTGACAAGCCTTTATAACATTGACCGACAAGCTAACTTTACCCCAGCAATGGGTGTTTACTTGAGGACAACCATATCCTCGCTGGAGGGGCAACTATACCCCTCTACCCCGCAAGGGGATTCAAGGCGATTGAAATCGCCGGGTCGTTTCCCTCTCAGGACTAAAGTCTCGCTCGCTTCCCACTTACCGAGCTTTTCTGTGAAGTTTTGGCAGATAGATATTGGGGTGTTACGAACAGTTGATCGGTTGGATTCTATGTAAACACCAGGAAAGCGGTAATTAAGATTCACCCGCCCCTCTTTCCTTTTGCGCTCTAACATCAGCGCTGGTAACAGTGCCGAATGAGAGTCAAAGTCTTCAGCGGGACTTAAAAATGAAAATCACCTTTGTTCTTCCTACTCTGTCTCTGACTGGTGGAATACGAGTAATATCTATTTTCGCAGAACTTTTGAGAAAGCGAGGACACTCCGTGTTCGTCATCTCTATAGCCCGTCCCCAGCCGAGTATGCGCCAGCAAGTCAAGTCGCTGCTGCGGGGAGGGGGTTGGATTTCCCCACCGGAAAACGAACCCTCATTTTTCGATAACTTAGGTGTAGAACACAAAATTACCGATCGCTACCGCCCGGTAGAAGACAAAGATGTACCTGACGCTGACGTAGTAGTTGCCACCTGGTGGGAAACCGCCGAGTGGGTAGCCAAACTCTCTCCTAGCAAAGGAGCAAAAGCTTATTTTATCCAGCACCACGAAATTTTTGACTATCTACCTCAAGGAAGAGTAGAAGCAACCTGGATGCTGCCCATGCACAAAATTACCATCTCTCAGTGGTTAGTTGAGCTAGCTCGGACTAAATATGGCGATCGCCAAGTTTCCTTAGCTCCTCCTACCGTGGACACCAAGCAATTTTACGCCTGTCCTCGCAACAAACAATCGGTTCCTACAGTTGGCCTAATGTACTCTACAGTCTACTGGAAAGGAACCGACATCGCCCTCAAAGCTTTTTCCCTAGCGGCCGAAAAGATCCCCAACCTGCGTCTGGTTGCCTTCGGTACAGAGGCCCCATCCTCGGAATTGCCGCTACCGGCAAATGCCGAGTATGTAATTCAACCCGACCAAGACAAAATCAAAGACTATTACAGCAAATGCGATGCATGGTTGCTGGCGAGCCGCTCAGAAGGCTTCGGCTTGCCTATTATCGAAGCGATGGCGTGCCGCACTCCCGTCATCAGTACCCCAGCAGGCGCTGCTCCTGAAATTTTGAGCGGGGGTACTGGCATACTTGTAAGACCTGAAGATCCCGAAGAAATGGCAAAAGCCATAGAGTCTATCTGTCAGTTGCGAAATTCCAAGTGGCAAGCCATGTCTGAAGCCGCCTATGCCAAGGTGAATAATTATACTTGGGAAGATGCCACGGATCATTTTGAAGCGGCATTGAAAGTTGCTGTAGACAAATCTAAGCAGCGCGACGTTAAGATAGTTTCGTTTTCTCCCTATGGAAAAATTCCGGTTGGCTAACTGCTGCCATTTGAAATTCGGCGCTACCCGCGTTTTCGGCGCGGGATTCTCAGCAAAAACTCAATATCGTTTGATGGGGTGCCTCTGCCCCAACTAAAATCCCGTCCTGTTTTTTACCCAGCAGTCTCGACACGAATTCTGACCGCAGCGACGAGGGAATACTGGCTATAAATTGATCTGCCAAAATCTGAACTAGAGTGCAACGGAGGTTTTAAGGCTGGCTCCGTTACAGGTTAAACTTGTCTAGTCGTCAAACATCTGCCGATTTGTAATTGGGAAAAGTCCATGACGACAAAGTAAGATCGGCTCGACTATCGAGTTACGATCGCCTCCAGCACAGATCCGCACCCCGCAGAAAAGCCAAACAGAGGCGGGTAAGTGCGAACTTGCTGTTATGGAGGATTTTTAACCAGTATCAATCTTCAGCATTTATTCATGAAAATTACTTTTGTCCTGCCTACCCTTAGTCTTACAGGTGGCATGAGGGTTTTATCTATCTACACAGAACTGCTGCAAAAACGGGGACACAAAATATTTATCGTCTCTATGCCCCTGCCGCAACCGACTTTGATCCAACAATTGCGATCGCTGCTGAGGGGTAGGGGTTGGGAGTCGGCTCCCAAAACACAAAAGTCTCACTTTGACAAGGTAGATGTCGAAAGCCGAGTTATCGAAACCAACCGTCCAATTACCGATCTTGACGTACCTGATGCCGATATTGTCATGGCTACTTGGTGGGAAACTGCCGAGTGGGTGGCAAAACTCTCTCCCAGCAAAGGAACGAAAGTATATTTTCTCCAACACTACGAGGCTTTTGACTACGTACCAAAAGGTCGGGTAGAGGCAACTTGGCGGCTGCCGATGCACAAAATCGCTGTGGCCCAGTGGCTGGCCGACATAGCTCGGAATGAATACGGCGATTTGTCTGTATCTCTCGTCCCTCCTACGGTGGACACCAAACAGTTTTACGACCCCCAGTCGCGAGCGAAGCAGCCACGAGGCAAGCAATTAGTTCCCACAGTCGGGCTGTACTATACTACAACTCCTTGGAAAGGCTGCGATCTTGCCCTGAAAGCTTTCTCTTTAGCTGCTAAAAAAATTCCCAACCTTCGTTTAGTTGCCTTTGGTTCCGGCCACGATAGTTCTAATCCCAATTTGCTGCATGAGGGTACTGAGTATAATAAAGAACCTACTCAAGACCAGCTAAAAGATTTTTACAGCAAATGCGATGCTTGGCTGTTTTCCAGCAGATCCGAAGGCTTCGGCTTGCCAATTTTAGAAGCGATGGCTTGTGGCACTCCAGTCATCGGCACTCCTGCAGGTGCGGCTCCGGAACTACTTGCTGGCGGGGGTGGCATACTTGTCAAGCCAGAAGACCCAGAGGATATGGCAAAAGCGATCGAGCAGATTTGTCAGTTGTCTGATGCCGAATGGCGGGCAATGTCCGAGACTGCTTTGGAAACAGTGATAAATTATACCTGGGAGGATGCAACTAATCTCTTCGAGGCGGCACTGTACACTGCTTTGGAACGTCAGGCACAATTAACGAACCAGACGTAAAATTGAGGTTGATTTAAAAGATTGGGGTTGGGCGATCGTTTAATCGAGAGTTTTTATCGGGCAATTCGAGTCGTCTTTCTATAATTTTACTGCCAAAAAAGACCTATGGTTGCATTAATCCCACTTGCTATGTTCGGCTTTATTCCAGCCGTTTTTTACCTGTTTGTGAGGTTTCCGGCTCAGCGGGCGGTAATTATAAGTTTTGTTGCAGCGTGGCTGTTTTTGCCGCAAGCTTCTTATCCCATCCCCTCATTGCCACCGTATACCAAAATCTCCGCAGCTTGCTACGGCATTTTGCTGGGGACTCTTATCTACGATACGGCGCGCCTCACATCTTTTAAGCCCGGTTGGCTGGACGTGCCAATGGTAATTTACTGTTTGTGTCCAATTGTTTCACAAGTTAGTAATGGCGGCAGCCCGATTTCTCCGACTGTCAACCAAATCGTTACTTGGGGTCTGCCTTATTTTTTAGGACGCTTGTACGTGGGTAGTTTAGACGGGCTGCGACAATTGGCGATCGGGATTTTTGCAGGTGGGTTAGCCTACATTCCTTTTACTTTAGTTGAAGGGGTTAGGGGCCCAATTCTGCACCAAATGATTTACGGCGTCAATGCCTTTGAGGACTGGGGTCAAGCAAGGCGTATGGGGGGGTGGAGACCAGTAGTGTTTATGCAGCACGGTTTGATGGTGGGCCTGTGGATGATGACAGCCGCCTTAATTGCTGTTTGGCTGTGGCAAACTGGGACGCTTAAAAAGTTTATGGGCCGTAACATCAAGACTTTAGTAATTATATTAACTATCGCTTTTTTCCTGTGCCGTTCTACTGGCGCCTACAGTTTATTTGCAATGGCGTTGATCGTATTATTCTCTGCCAAGTGGTTTCGCACCTCTTTGCCCCTGCTGTTGATAATTGGATATATAGTGTTTTATCTGTACATAGCTGCAGCGGGTCAATTTTCGAGCAAAGAGGCGATTGACTTCATCACTCAAATATTTGGCGAAGAACGAGCCGGCTCTCTGAAGTTTAGATTTGACATGGAAGAGATATTGGGGGAAAAGGCGCGGCAAAGATTTATGTTTGGCTGGGGAGATTCGGGCGGAAACCGCGTGTATAACGAATACGGTCAAGATATCTCAGTCACCGACAGCTTATGGATTATTGCATTTGGCATCAACGGTGCAGTCGGTTTAGTTAGTTTATTTTCTTCATTGTTACTTCCTGTTATCGTCTTTTGCGTGTTCAAGTATCCCGCCAGAACCTGGTCTAATCCCAAAGTAGCGCCCGCTGCCGCCCTGGGAGTAGCCTTAACTATGTACGTGTTTGACTGTGTTTTGAATGCTATGACTAACCCGATTTTTGCGCTGATTGCTGGAGGAATATCGGGTCTGGTCTTAAAAGCTCCAGAAAGTCTTAAGAGCAAGAAAATCAGTTCGCCCGCAAGAAGACAGTCGCTGGTTCACCAAAAATCAGGATGATTTTCGGGAATGCGATCGCTGCTTCACTTCAAGCTTGAAACTATCTTGCCTTCCCTGGAGACAAAAACTCAAAAATTTACCACTTTTGCATGAACTCCAGTTCGGAAGTTGCGAGATATTTCTCACTAGGGTTAAAATCTTAATCTCATAAACTCTTTTTTACATTCATTTGCAATGCTTCAACAAGTCTTAGCACAGGATGGCTTTTTTCTTGAAACTGTGTTGCGAGTTATAAACTCAAAAATGGGCTTTATACACTTTTTCTAAAACGAGCTGATTCTTTACATAATCTTTAAAAATTCTCACTAGACAGGGAGGGTGTAGGAGGATATACTGAGAAAAGTATGTTCACTGAAGCACCCAGGTAGTTAAAACACGAAACTGTATTGTGGGTTATAATAGTTTGAGTTGTAGTTTAATATAAAGCGGGAAGGGCATCATAAATGAAAACAGTTAATTTATTGAATGTCTCGATAGATAACTTGTCAATCACAGAGTTGTTTGAAAAACTCGACTGCGAAGGTGGTGTCGTATTTACACCTAATGTAGACCACTTGATTAAGTTGCAGTATGACCGCGACTTCTATGAAGCTTATAATACATCTACTTATAGAGTCTGCGACAGTCAAATATTGATGTATGCCTCCAAGTTTTTGGGTACTCCTATCAAAGAAAAAATTTCTGGTTCTGACTTGTTCCCTGCATTTTATATGTATCATAAAGATAACCAGAAGATTAAAATATTTTTACTAGGAGCAGCAGAAGGTATTGCTAAGAAAGCCCAAGAAAAAATCAACCAAAAAATTGGTAGAGAAATAGTGGTTGAAGCACATTCTCCTTCTTTTGGTTTTGAAAACAATGAGGAAGAGTGTGAAAAAATAATAGACACGATCAATAAATCAGGAGCTACAGTCCTGGCCATAGGAGTGGGAGCGCCCAAGCAAGAGAAGTGGCTGGTTAAATACAAGAGCAAATTAACGCACGTCAAAATTTTCTTAGCAGTAGGTGCAACCATTGATTTTGAGGCTGGTTGCAAAGCAAGATCTCCCAAATGGATGAGCGAAGTCGGCATAGAATGGGCGTACCGACTCTTAAGTGAACCGAGAAGGTTGTGGAAAAGATATTTGATTGAAGGTCTGCCGTTTTTCCGATTAATCTTAGAACAAAAATTAGGGTTTTATAAAATGCCCTTCGACAGCAAAACTGGGGAGCTAGAATGGAAAGGCGGCTCCTAAAAAAGGTAGCGACAAATCTCTAGCGTAAATGCTGAGTATCAGAGAAAGTTCGTTTGACTTCAAGGTAAGACGGAAGCAAGCTGTGGATAGTCCGATCGCACTTTCTCTCAAAATTATTCATTTTTGCTTTCAAGTCCAGGTAAAATCGGAGTGAAACCTTTTGTGGAAAATCCTAATTAGGGATGCAACCGATGAATCTGCCTTCTTTCTTGTGGTTGTGGAAAATAGCTGCTTGGTCAATGGGTGTTTCCATGTTAGCTTACCTGTTGCTGGCGGTTAGTGGAACGTGGATGTTTGCCGCTCGCAGTACGAAACAGCCGCGCCCAAAATGGCTGCGTCCCTTTCATTTAGCCACTGGTGCGGGGATGGCAACTTTGGTAATTTTACTGCTGGGAATTGGTGTAGTCGGTACGCTGGGATACTACGGCAATTTGGGTCACTCGGCTCATTTACCGGCGGGGTTAGCTGTTGTAGCTTTGGTGTTGGTTTCTGTTGGAAGCGGGCTGCAAATTGGTCCTAAACATCCTTGGGCGCGTCCCCTCCACATCGGCACTAATTTGGCTTTGTTTGGGGGATTTGTGACTGTGTTGCTCACAGGATGGACGATCGTACAAAAGTATTTGCCGAAAGTTTGAAACCTGTCTATTTGACCTCAAACTATACCAAATGTGCCAGGGAAACCATATATGTAAGGTGCGCCACAGCGCACCCTAGGTTTAATTTTTTTGCGTGAGTCCGCTTTTTGTGATGAATTCTAAAATATGCTGCGCGGTAGTCTGTGGCTTTTCTAAGTGGGGAACGTGCCCGCAGTCGGGGATCCAAATTAGTTGAGAATTTGCGATCGCCCTTGCAAACTTTTCCGCATCCGCCGTCCCCAAAATCCGGTCTTGTTTTCCCCACAAAATCAGCGTCTGCTGCTGAATTTGCGATAATTTTTCCCCAAAACCTCCGTAACCGCCGCTTTTGGTAAACGCAATTAAAGCTTGATTCCAGTTGGGCATTTCCAAGTGCAAAGCAGCACAAGTTTGAGCGTCTTGAGAAGCCAAATTTTTATCAAAATAAGCATTGACGCTAATTCGCTGGCGGATTTTGGGATTTCGTAAAAATGAAGTTGCCAAATACCCTAAAGGAGGAATTAAAAACTTTCCCTTATTAGAACTGATGGCAAAACCTGCGCTATCTATTAACACTAATTGTTTTACAGCTTCGGGATAATTGAGAGTGAAATCAATTGCTGCTGCACCTCCCATTGAAGCACCGACTAAGATTACAGGCTGCGAAATTAGCGTTTTCCAAAAATAGTAAAGATGACTTTCAATTGCCCTCGGGCTGAATGCCAAACCTGCCGCTCTTTCTGTAAAGCCAAAACCCAACAAATCAACCGCCCAAGTTTCATTTTCGGCAGCTAGCAGCGGCAACAGGCGGCGGAATTCAAACAAGGAACTGTCGAAGCCGTGAATTAGCAAAATCGGTGTGTTTCCGCTGCCTTGGCGCACGTAGGTTGTGGCAATTGGCCCAGAAGATAGGGGAGTTGTAATTGCCTCCCGTTGAATGCTTTGGGCTAAGGCAATTGAGGTAGATTCTGTGAGTTGTGCGATCGATTTTGGCAGAAAACTTGCTGGCATAATTCTTGATAAATTGTGAATCGGTAGGGGCGGGAGCGGGTTAAGTATATATGCTCGATCGCTATTTTAGGGCTTCGGGCGATCCCAGCATTAAAATGCGATCGCAATTTAGTATCGATCCGTACCAGCAAAGGCTGAGTTTGTTCACTTCCTGTTAAATTATTTGAGAATAGTTACTAATAAACAGTTTTTCAGATAAGATGCTGAAGAGCAGTAAGTCTGACGAACAATCAGTTCAACCGGAAATTGGAATCTAACCCAAGATAGATTTCAACTCTTGAGCGCAAAAAAACATCAAATTTCTGACTGCGGGGAACAGCTGTATCCGAAATATCCCAAGGAAACAAGTAAGCTGAAGCTCCCACTTTAGCAATACCTGTGCTTCCGCGCCGATCGTATTGAGAATATATCTCAAATAGATCGTGCGAGTAACGTCAAACAACTTGTTGCTAAAACCGATCGACTGTGAGAAGAGCCATGAAACAAAACCAAGCATACAGCCAACAGAAGCAAGAGTTAAACCCCAAGTCTTTCGGGGGTTTCACCTTTTACGGCGAGACACCAGAAGTCTCTCAAAGCGAAGACAGCAGCACAGAAACTCAGCCTGCTTTGGGTGAAGGTAAATCATTTCCCCTAGCAATGGCAAGCATCGGCGAGACACTGCGGATTGTCAAACTCAAAGGTTCAGAAGGCACGGTACGCCGTCTGATTGGTATGGGATTAGTCCCCACTATTGAAGTTCAAATCGTCAGCACCTCTGGCGGTTCCGTCATCGTGGCAATTGGGGACAACCGCATCGGTTTGGGGGCAGGGATGGCACAGAAAATTATGTGTAGGAATTCAAAATTGCCATAAAAAAATTGCATCTACAGCAATCCTATTTCATTGGTGAAAAAGATTTTTTTTATTAACCGCAGAGGGCGCAGAGGGCGCAGAGTCAGAGAAAAGAGAGATGTTCACAGATTCTGAAATTTCATTGAATTTTTACCAATTTAGACTGCATTCAAACAACAGATGAACGAGAAAAAACAACTAGGGGATTTAGCTGTCGGCGCAATCGGCCGCGTCATTGGCTACGAGAAAACAGCCAGAGGTTACAAAGGTAAATTGTTGGCAATGGGATTGACACCGGGAACCGAATTCACTGTCACTCGCCACGCACCTCTGGGAGATCCCGTAGAAATCCTAGTCCGGGGTTTTAAACTCAGTTTACGCAAAGATGAAGCAAAAACCCTATTTGTAGAGGAAGTGAAATAATGGCTAAGCAAATTATTGGATTGGTGGGTAATCCCAACTGCGGCAAAACTACTTTATTTAATGCTTTGACAGGTGCTAACCAGCGAGTGGGAAACTGGCCGGGTGTAACCGTCGAACGGAAAGAGGGAAAATATACTCACGATGGTTTACCAATTACTATCGTTGACTTGCCAGGAGTTTATTCTCTTGATGTTGAAGACGGAGATACTAGCCTTGACGAATTGGTAGCGCGAGATTATTTGCTATCTGGCGAAGCTGAT
>JARCMA010000130.1 GCA_030248405.1 Microcoleus sp. MP8IB2.171 | reverse complement strand
CCGCCAGGGGTTTAAACCCCTGTCTAATAGCGAAAGTCCTCTGAAGAGGACTAAAGAACTTATGAATTACATACAAAACGACTTTAGTATATGACCAAATAACTTATAAATTACATACAAAACGACTCTTGTATATGACCAAATAACTCATCCTTAGATAAGATTGCATACATCTTTGATTAATAAAATAACAGCAGACAAAAAGCAGATAATTTCAAAATATTTTATGACTTTTGCAATCTTATCTAGTCCTCTTCAGAGGACTTTCGCTTTGAGGCAGGGGTTTAAACCCCTGCCGGACTGCCGGACTGCTGGATTGCGGGTTTAATGCTAATTTTATACTAATGAGCAATGCCATTTCCCTACACATATCGCCTATCAATTCAAAGCCGGGGCTGTGCCTTCTACTGGTCGAATAATTGCGGGTTTATTGGTAGATTTTGGCTGAAAAAGTGCCTTCAGTGCCAAGTCGAGATTTTCCGCCATCACAATCCGATTTTCGTAGGCAACAATCACTCTGACTAAAGTTGGCAAACTATTGCGTTCTGCCTCTAAATATAGAGGTTCCACATACAGCAAAGATTGTTCGATCGGAATTACCAATAAATTGCCTTGAATCGCTTTTGATCCCTGCCGAGTCCAGAGAGAAATTTGTTCGGAAATCACCGGATCTTGGTTGATTAAAGCTTCTATTTGTTCTGGGCCATAAACTAATCGCTGTTTAGGAAACTGGTACAACAGCAATTTGCCGTAATCATCGTCGTCCGATCGCCCTGCAATCCAAGCAATTAAATTATTACGACTGACTGGCGTAAATGGCAATAGCAAAATAAACTCTTCTGATGTTTCCGTCGGCAGTTTCGTAATCAAATAATACGGTGCTACGGGCTGCTGTTCGCCACCATAAATTTCATTGGGAACTCGCCACAAATCCTCCCGATTGTAAAATACCTGCGGGTCTTCCATGTGATAAGTTAGCAAGCGTTCTGATTGAACGTTCAACAAATCTATTGGATACCTAATATGTTTGCGGATAGCCGGAGGCATTTTGTCAAGGGGTTTGAAGAGTCCGGGAAAGATCCGAATCCAACTTTTGATAATCGGGTCTGAGGGATTGGCAACATAGAAGTCAACCGATCCGTGGTAAGCGTCAATGACTACTTTTACTGAGTTGCGGATGTAGTTAAATTCATTTTGACCCGGATCTGAATACGGGTAGCGATCGCTCGCTGTATAGGCATCGATAATCCAGTAAAGATAGTTAGGAGGATCGCTATTATTAGTATTTGAGGAAGATGGCTGATTTTTATTACCATTTTTATCGTTGTTTTTTTCTATATCATCTTTAGTCAGATTAGCGTCTGCTACTACCAAATACGGGTCGGAATCGTAGCGCAAAAAAGGAGCGATCGCCCGAACTCTTTTGTTAATATTTCGGCGGTACAATAATTTAGTTTCTGGCGTAAAATTGCGAGTCAGCGCCATTTGCCAATTTTTGAGATAATTAGCAAACAGCCACCGCCGCCACAGAGAACCGATCGCAATTCCGCCTCTGCCGCTGTAATTGTTGTAAACATTTTCTTCGCCGCTGGGATAGTCGAATTCCTTGACTTGTGTGGGTGCCATCACGTCTGTATCGGTGATAGCGCCGTAGTAAATGCGCGGATAGCCGATCGGGATACTGGCCCGAATTCGATCGCTTCTGACATCCAAAGCAGTCTCTCCTGTCTGGGCTGCAACTCCAATATCTTTGACAAAATAATCGGGTAAACCTCCGGCGCCGATAGTGTTTACCGGAGACATGGTAAAGCCGTAACCGTGAGTATAAACTAAATGTTCGTTTACCCAAGTTTGAGCTTCCGGCGCAACTGCTGTATAGTCTAATTCCCGCGCCGCCAGAAATACTTGCTGGCTTTCAGCATCTCCCTGTTTGGCTGTTTCGTTTTTGATTGTGTAGCGATCGATATCGGCATCAGGAAATGTATAATAGGGTCTGATTTGCTGTAACTGTCGGTTGGTTTGCAGCAGCGGTCGCTTGTCCCAGAGGCGGATGTTGCTAATCGTAAGTTTATTTTTTTCCAAGTCTTGATATGTAAGTTTCCCGGCTGGATCGAAAGTTTTGATTTCGATTCTTTTGAGGTCAAAGGCTTGTTGAGTAAAGGCAATGCTGCGCTGGATGTACGGCTGTTCTCGCGCTAGTTCGTTGGGCTTTACTATTAGTTGCTGCACCGTGTTTGGCAGCAACCAAACTCCCAAAAAGCTTAAACTCAGCCACGCTAAAATAATTTTTTTTATGAGTTGATTTTTGATTTTGAATTGGTAAGCTTGGTACAGCATCAAAAGTGCGATCGCCCCCGCCAACACGCTCAACAATCCATAGACGGGCAGCCGCACTGTCACATCAGCGTAATTCGCTCCGTAGGTAACGTCTCCGCGCGAGTACATCAATGCGTAGCGCCCCAGCCAGTAGAGGAGTGCAGTGGCTAGCATGAAAGCTCCGCCTAAGCCGTATAAGTGCCGCTGTTGCGATCGCGAAAACCCCAAAAATCTCCCTTGACTCAAGCTATTTCCCGACAGCAAATATGTTAAAGCGCAAGATACTAAACCGTACAAAAATACAACTGTCAGCCAAAAGCTTAAGAACTCTAAAATTGGGAAAACAAATACATAAAAGCTAATATTTTGGTTAAAAAGAGGGTCGGTTGTGTTAAAGTTAACGGCGTGAAAATATTGTAAAATTTCTATCCAGCGACTGCTGGCAATCAGCCCGATCGCCAAACTGAGCAAAAGGGCGATCGCCCGCAGCCAAAAATCAGGCTTAATTACCACAGCTAACATTGTCGCCAGCAGCAAGCCCAACAGCCACCAGCGAGAAAATAGCTGCACCGCTATTTGCTGGATTGACTCAATTCCCAACTGCAGGGGCGGTAGAGGTAAATTGTCAGCTATACCGAAATAGGCGATACTGCTTGCAGCTAACAGCCCGCAGTGAATTACTGTCAAAGTGGCGATCGAACTCAATCCGAATACCGCCAACAGCAGCCAGAAAAAGGTTATTGGGGATTTAGCAACAGGTAATTCGTAATTCTTCTCCGTTTTGTTGGCCCTCAGTGAAGCGAATAGCGCCTCCGCAACCGGCGATTTCATTTCTTCTGCGGGATGTTGCAGGCGGCGGGCTAAAGCCAAATTTCCGAGCAAAAAGACAGAAGAAACAGCAATTGCGATCGTCCCCAGCAACCCTTGAGTTTTCAGCTTTAAGAGAAAAACCTGAAGATATCCAACTTCCTGAAACCAGAGAATTTCTGCAGCCATGCGGGAGGCAAACTCAAAAACCAGCCACAGCCCTACAAGCAATAAAATTAATTTATAAATTCGCTTAATAGTCATTAGTCATTAGTTGGGAAGAGTCATGAGTCATTAGTCATGAGTCAATCGATTTTAGATTTTAGATTTTAGATTTTAGAGGCGACCCCACGGATAAATGCGGGGGCTTGAGGATTTTAGATTTTAGATTTTGGATTGATT
>JARCMA010000129.1 GCA_030248405.1 Microcoleus sp. MP8IB2.171 | reverse complement strand
GGCAGATTGATGTTGGCAGTTTCTTGGGGAAGATTTGCGAGTTGATTGGTTGTTGAGACGGTATTGTCATCTTGCAGTGAATCAACTTGTTTTAATTCGGATGTTTCAGAAATTTTTACCTGATTTTCAACACTTGTATTCAGGCTAAAATTAGCCTCTGACTCTTTTAATTCTTGAGTGCCTAATGTTTCTTTCTCGGCGACGGGAGGCATTGCTGCCAGTGGTAAAGAAGCGATAAGTAGATATAGCAAACCTACTCCGCTGGCACTAAATAGTAAATGTGCTTTCACTGTGACTCCTCACAAATAAATTCTAAAATTGCTAGTAGCTTTCTAGCGATTGTAAATCTATTCGGCAGCCAAAATCACAAGTTTTAAGTTCATAACTTTTAGATTTTTTATATCTTTAATAAGCTCTGTAAGAGATTACGCAAAAATGGTGTCGCTGTGCTCTTGGTAGGGATAAGGTGCGCCGAAGTACCATACAGATAGAGTGTGTGCGGAGGGGACTGTGTATAAAATAATTGCCTTAGTTCGCGGAGGCAGGGGCGACGATCGATCTACCGGGTTTTTCGGCACAATATTTGCTTAAAACTTTCTATTTCGGTTCCAAAATCCGGTTTTTTGGTTCGGGTGTGTGTGCCAAAAATGCCGATCGCAGTTTGAGGGCGATCGGCATTTTTGGCAATTTATTTATTTGTCTAGTTGATATCACAAAAGTTGTTTTTTTGCAATTATTTTTTCTTTCAACATTCGATCGAGCTTTTGCAAAATAACCACAGCCACAATCACACTCAAAGCCAAACCCAACCAAAAATTATCCGCCCCCCATTTACCTTGATCCAAAGCCAAACCGCCCAGCGGCGGCCCGATTAAATAGCCGATCGCCCAACACTGAGAATTAACTGCTAAATACACGCCACGCAAAGACTCTGGTGCTAAATCCACCACCAAAGCCGAAGCAAAAGGCGTATAAGCAACAGTCGCAACCGACAAAAAGCTTAAGCCTAAAACAGCTAACAATAGATTGCCAGTTGTAGCCATTCCCGTCAAGCCGATCGCAATAAATCCCATTCCCCACAGCAGCGCAGAAATCATCAAAGCTTTTGGATGGGAAAATAGCCTCAAAGCTTTAAGAATTGGCAGTTGCAAAGCAACAGTTAAAAATGTGCTAAAAGCAAACAAAACGGTAATTGTACCTGTAGAAAAGCCTTCTCCAGATGTCCCCACCGGCACAAACTTACTAAAATACAGCGGCATCGTGGTTTGAATTTGGGAAATGTAGAGAGTGAACAAAATATTTACCGAGGCATATACTAGCAAAGTGCGATCGTTCAACGCCACCATCCAGCCATTTTTCAGATTTTTTGGGCTTGCATCTGTTGCAGCAGAAGGTTTGTAGGTTTCTGAAATCGCGATCGCCACCACCGCAAACAACACTATAAACGAGATACCGTCGATAATAAAGAGCGATCGATAATTCCCCGTTACCGCAATCAAAACACCGCCAAAAATAATCCCAACTTGCAAACCCAAATTATCAGCCAGCCGCGTCAAAGCAAAAGCCTCCTGTCGCTGTTCCCCCTCAGTTAAATCCGCCACCATCGTCTCGGTTGGAGGCCAATACAAACCCACGCCCAAACCCATCAGTAAATTGCCCGCAACTAAGCCTGCGAAATCATGAGTCGCCGCCAGCATAAAAGAAGCCGCCGCCGAAATCATTGCCGCCAGCAATAAAGTTCGTCGCCTTCCCCAAAATTTAGAATCGCAAAAAGAACCGCCCAAAACGCGGCCGAATATTCCCGAAACTGAACCACTACCCAAACCAATCCCAACAGCAGTAGCAGATAAACCCACGCGATCGACAAAAAATATCGGCGCGTAAAATAAAGTAAAACCGGTGCCGCTTTGGGAGAGGAATCTGCCGGCGGCAAGAATCCAGACTTGATGGGGGAGACGGGGCAACCAAGAGGATAATTGAAATTTAGGCATATACAGTTAAATTAGGAGTTATTTCTGGATACAGAAACCTGGTTTTTTATAAAAAATACGTTACCGTGTTTAATCAGAGTCAAAAACAGGTGTCTTTGGTCGCAGTGCATAAGTCCTGTGAGTAATTATTAATTGATTCCGTACTTTTTCCCAATTAGTATTAGTTAACCGAGGTGATAACAAACATAAGTGAGCTTAACAATTCTTCAGGGTATGTTACACAAAAGTTACCATTAATTTAAAAATACTTAACAGAATTTTAGAAAAAAGTTAGTTAAACTCTAGAAAAGGCAGAATAAAATTTTAGAGGATCTAATTATATGACAGCTATTACAACATCAAGAATGGAATCAATCAAACCGCGCTGGCAAGCAATTGTCATGGTGGCCCTAATTTTCTGGCTCAGCGTTAGCCTGATTTTGGATCTAGTAATTATGCCCAGTCTCTACGTATCTGGCATGACGACATCTCCCGAGTTTGCAACGGCCGGAAATTTAATGTTCTGGGGATTCAACCGCGTTGAGTTAATCTGTTCGGGCCTGGTGGCAACTGGTTTGATGGTTTTGAGCAATTTAGTCGGTGACTTCGGCAAGCGCAGCCGCACAGCAATTTTATTATCATTGGTACTTCTGGCGATCGCCCTGATTGACACCTACAGCCTCACACCTCAAATGAGCGCCCTAGGAATGCAGCTAAATCTGTTCGATTCCGCAGCAGAAGTGCCCGCCGGGATGAATCTACTGCACCAAGGCTATTTTGCATTGGAAGCGTTGAAGTTGGCTGTCGCCGGTACGCTGCTGGGC
>JARCMA010000128.1 GCA_030248405.1 Microcoleus sp. MP8IB2.171 | reverse complement strand
CTCCGCGGAATGAAGAGAATAACTTAATTTTACAAGCAGACGGCGGTTTCAACCGCGTCTACACAAACGAATTCCGCCTCCGCGGAATGAAGAGAATAAATTAATTTTAGCCAAATACAGTTCAGTTAAAAAGCTAATTTATTCCCGCACATATCAATTGATAACTATCATAAGCTGTTCTACATTTAAATTGTGTGTCAAAAATCAATAAAATTCTTGTGGGACGTTGCTCTGAGCATCGTCCCGAATATGCAATTTAAATACTCAACAGCTTAGTCTCGGTGATGCGATCGTCGCTGATCACTGCGCTAACGCTAAGAACTCTCTTCGGAGATTAGCGTTAATCCAACCGTATTGAATTTTAATCGCCCGTTCTTCAACCCGCGCACCATCCGGGTTTTGTCTGTATAGACGCGGTTTCAACCGCCCGGTCTTCTCAGACACATTTTAAAATTTATGAGTAATGAGAATTGTTAAGAAAAATCATGATTGTAAATTGTTTGCTGTTACGTAACAGGTAAGGATATCTTGGAAAGGTGACGTTAACAACCAGGTCAGTATGTCTTCTGCCAAACCCAAGATTATAGTTCTCGACGACGATCCGACTGGTTCTCAAACCGTGCACAGTTGCTTGCTGCTGACACGTTGGGACGAAGACACCCTGCGTTTGGGGCTGCGGGACAAGTGCCCGATTTTCTTCATCCTGACAAATACTCGATCGCTAACTCCCGAAAAAGCAGCCTCCGTCACCCGCGAAGTGTGCCAAAATCTAAAAAGGGCGATCGCCAGCGAAGAAATCGAAGACTTCCTAATAGTTAGCCGTTCCGATTCTACCCTGCGCGGCCACTATCCCATCGAAACCGACGCGATCGCCGAAGAACTTGGCCCCTTCGACGCTCATTTTCTGATTCCCGCCTTTTTTGAAGGAGGCAGAATTACCCGCAACAGCGTACACTACCTCATGGTTAACAGCGTTGCAACCCCTGTTCACGAAACCGAATTTGCCAAAGATTCAGTCTTCGGGTACAGTCACAGTTACCTGCCAGACTATGTAGAAGAAAAAACCAAAGGTCGCATCCCCGCTGATGCAGTCGATCGCATTTTACTCGCAGATATGCGCTACGGAAGTTTAGATCGACTGATGGACATGACAGACAACCAATGTGCAGTTGTTGACGGCGAAAGTCAAGGCGATTTAGACACATTTGCCAAACACATTCTCGATGCAGCCAGTCAAGGTAAAAAGTTTTTATTCCGCAGCGCGGCCAGTATTTTAACATCCTTAGCTGACCTCGGCAACCAGCCAGTAGCAGCCGACGAAATGGCAAAATATGTGAGGGATGGCAAACCGGGTGCAGTAATAGTTGGTTCCCACGTTAAGAAAACTACTGAACAATTGGAGCGCTTGTTAAAAGAACCCAATATAGTTAGCATTGAAATAGATGTATCTCACTTGCTAGAAGATTCACCAGAGTATCGCACCCAAATGCTCGATGAAACTCTTTTAAAAGTCCGCAATGCTCATGCTGAGGGCAAAACACCTGTAATTTATACCAGCCGCCAGGAACTACAATTTAAAAATACCGAAGTCCGGTTAAAATTTGGAGAGGCGGTTTCTGCTTTATTGATGGATATCGTGCGGGGACTGCCTGCAGATATCGGGTTTTTGATTAGCAAGGGCGGCATTACTTCTAATGATGTTTTGAGTACAGGTTTGTCGCTGAAAAGTGTCAGGCAAATCGGTCAAATTATCGCAGGTTGTTCGGTGGTGAAAACAGAGGCGAATCATCCTCTGTTTCCCAATTTGCCAGTTGTTTTGTTTCCGGGAAATGTGGGGGATAGCCATGCTTTGGCTACTGTTTACAAGCGGCTGAGCAAGTAGGATAGCTCGTTGAATCGCAGATTAACCCAGATGAATTTAGCTTCGAGTCAGGGAGGATAATGTTCATCTGCGGTTCGTCGATGGGTTTCAATGCTCGATCGAACTTGATGGCAATTGCCACTGCACGCCCACTTCAAAAAAAAATCTCTAGTCTACTTTTTCCTTGCCAAATCCACCCAAATATGATATGACAGAAAGTCTGTCTGTAAATCAAGGCGATCGGCAAAGTTGAAAATCGCCTCATCGTTAGGCACTCTCAAAAAAATTAGATTTCTCAAAAATAGTTACCTCCGAACTCTACATATAGGGCCAACAGCACCAGAGCTACTGCTATCAGTAGCGTTTCCAGCTCGTATCAGCCTAAATTTTAAAATTAAGTAGAAATTTTCAGATAGTAATTTTCAGCTCAAAGGATTAGCATATAAGGGTGACAGAACATTATCATCCCCTAAACTCATTAAAAGATGGTCATTGGTTCAAGCTGATCTGTGGGGCGAGCTTTCAACACCTGCCTGCTGTACGGAATCTCACCTTGGCTTACACCTTAGCAGGCGCTGACTGTATCGATGTCGCGGCAGATCCCGCCGCCGTCGCTGCAGCGAAAGAAGCCCTACAAGTGGCCAGCGAATTACAGGCAAGAACTCAAAACCGCAGGTTTGGCGGCAAAGGGTTGCCGTTGCTGATGGTGAGTTTAAACGATGGGGAAGACCCGCATTTTCGCAAAGCCGAATTCAACCCAGCCGATTGTCCGGTGGACTGCTGGCGGCCGTGCGAAAAAATATGTCCAGCCGAAGCAATAGTTTTTCAGAGTGCTGGCAGTGGTTTTTCCGGGGTGATAGACCAGCAATGCTATGGCTGCGGTCGCTGTCTGCCGATTTGTCCGAGCCAACTGATTTATACTCGTTCTTACGTGTCTGCTCCCGCCGCGATCGCACCTTTAATCTTGCAATCCGGTGCGGACGCCCTAGAAATCCACACGCAAGTAGGCAGAGAGGCAGATTTTGCGCGACTTTGGTCGAGCATAGCTCCCTGGGTAGATCAACTCAAAGTAATAGCAATTAGTTGCCCCGATGGAGACGGTTTGATTGACTATTTGCGGACACTCTATCAAATAATTTCCCCCCTTCCTTGTCCCCTAATTTGGCAAACCGACGGTAGGCCAATGAGCGGAGATATCGGAACAGGAACTACTAGAGCCGCGGTCAAACTCGGTCAAAAAGTTTTGGCTGCCCAGTTGCCGGGATACGTGCAACTTGCAGGCGGCACTAATGCTCACACTGTCAGCAAGTTGAGAGCCGAGGGACTGATGCAGGATGGCGGGGAAAATTTGTCATTTCCCTCTGTCCAATACATTGCAGGTGTAGCTTACGGCAGCTATGCCAGGGTTTTGCTATCGCCAATTTTAGAACAGTTAGAAACAATGCAGACCGATCGAGCCTATGCCGTTCCGGTGGCAGTCGCGCGGCCAGGAGCCGGAGTTCAAACATCTCGGCTGACTCAGCTCGAAGCCGTCCCAGAACTTCTTTGGGAGGCCGTGAGTTTAGCTCGTTCTCTAGTTTCCCAAATCAAAGAATTTTAGTCAGTAGTCAGTAGTCAGTAGTCAGTAGTCAGTAGTCAGTAGTCAGTAGTCAGTAGTCAGTAGTCAGTAGTCAGTAGTCAGTAGTTAATCAAAAAAAACTGACAACTAACAACTAAACAACTGTATTTTGCGATCGTACTTGCGACTTCAGAAACCCGGTTTCTTTCGTGATTTCTCGTTTGTGTTGGCAAAACTCATAGAAACCGGGTTTCTATCCACCGATGCGTCAACTGTCAACTGTCAACTGTCAACTGTCAACTGTCAACTGTCAAGGGGTCAACTGTCAACTGTCAACTGTCAACTGTCAACCGAACACATCGAGGCGAATGCAGATTACAGACGACCTCAACAGATTATTAGAAATCGTGCCAGATGAGATCCGGCAGCCCTTAGAGCAGCACCCGCAGCGCAACAATCTCATTGAGATTGTCATGGATTTGGGCCGCCGACCAGAAGCTCGTTTTCCATCCTTGGCCGAACATCTTTCCCAAACGCCAATTTCCAAGGCAGACCTCAACTATTGCATCGAGCGAGTCGGCCACTTCGGCGGCGACAACCGAGCCGGTAACGAGCAAACCCTGCACCGAATTAGCGCCCTTCGCAACCGCAGCGGCGAGATTATCGGCTTGACTTTGAGGGTGGGCCGCGCTGTGTTCGGGACGATCGGCATTATCCGCGATTTAGTGGAAACCGGTCAGTCAATTTTGATGCTCGGCCGCCCCGGAGTCGGCAAAACCACGGCCCTGCGGGAAATTGCCCGCGTGCTAGCCGACGACTTGGAAAAACGGGTGGTAATCATCGACACCTCCAACGAAATTGCCGGAGATGGAGATATTCCCCACCCAGCGATCGGCAGAGCTCGCAGAATGCAAGTTTCCCGTCCCGAACTCCAGCACCAAGTCATGATCGAAGCAGTGGAAAACCATATGCCCGAAGTGATCGTGATTGACGAAATCGGCACGGAACTCGAAGCTTTGGCGGCTCGGACGATCGCCGAAAGGGGCGTGCAGTTGGTCGGTACCGCCCACGGGAACCGGATCGAAAACTTGATGAAAAACCCGACTCTGGCAGATTTAATTGGGGGCATCCAAGCGGTGACGCTGGGAGATGACGAAGCAAGACGGCGCGGTTCTCAAAAAACGGTTTTGGAGCGCAAAGCACCGCCAACTTTTGAAATTGCCATCGAAATGCTGGAACGCCAGCGCTGGGTAATACACGAGCGAGTGTCAGATTCGATCGACAGTCTGCTGCGGGGACGCGAACCGAACCAGCAAATCAGAAGCGTCAGCGACAGCGGAGAAGTAATTATCGAGCGCGAATCAGCATCTCCCCCCGCCCGGTTTCCAGGGATATCAGCTTCGGGCGGCCCGGCTGCTGTATCAGCAATGCGGCCAGTCACACCGATTTCTGGGTGGCGGAGTGCCGGCAAAATGGTGCCGATGCCCCCTCAAGGCGAGAAATTCGCTGCTACCGCTAACAGCGCGCCGGTGGTTGCTGAGACTCGGTATTTCGAGCAACTCCTCGAAGAATCCCTGTCCGTGGAACCAGTACCGCAGCAGCGGGGACGTTATTCCCAGAACGTCGGCCCTAACGGCGAAGATTTGCCCCTCCACGTTTATCCTTACGGCATAGCTCGCCACCAGCTCGAACAGGTGATTTCCACCCTGAATTTGCCCGTGCTGCTGACGAAGGATATTGAGAGTGCTGACGTGGTTTTGGCTTTGCGATCGAACGTGCGGAACCAGTCAAAATTAAGGCACTTGGCCAAAACTCGCCAAGTTCCCCTGCACACAATCAAGGCCGGCACTATTCCCCACGTAGCAAGAGCCTTGCGGCGCTTGTTGGACATGGACGACCCCGGCACCCCGGAAGTGGCAGACCTCGCCTTATTCGCCCGCAGCGGTACTTCTGACGAGCTCGAAGCTCTCGAAGAAACCCGCTTGGCTGTCGAGCAAATTGTCATCCCCAAGGGACAGCCGGTGGAACTCTTACCCCGTTCTCCCAACGTCCGCAAAATGCAGCACGAACTTGTGGAACACTATCACCTGAAATCTCACTCTTTTGGAGAAGAACCAAATCGTCGCCTGCGGATTTTTCCAGCTTAAAGTTGGAGATTAGTGCCTTTGAAGGCAGAAGGTAGAAGGCAGAAGGGATAATTTTTTCCTGGCTTGTGTCTTTTACCTTTTGCCTTTTTCTTTTGAGTAGCTGGCAAGTTTCTGATATGATGTGGTGTGACACTGTTCTTGTTAATGCGATCGGCTAAATTTCCAATTACCCAATTTCCAATTCCCCAATTTCCAATTACCAATACTTCGACTACACGACCTTACAAGTTCCCCAATTCCCAATAGTTCAGCTACGCACTTCCCTTCGGCTTTGCGAACGGACGAGCCGCAGGCTAGCAGCTATGCTCAGCACTAACTCAGCACCAGCTCAGTAAAAGTTGCCACTTCCCAAATTATTAAATTAATCTACCTGAGTTGACATGAATGATTCCCTAGTTCAGCTATTTATCAACTTAATTACTAATGAGATTGGGGTGCGAATCAGATCCCAAGATCGAGCGGGCTTGTCTCATAAAATTATGACTCGAATGAGAGCAAAGAAAATTGCAGAACCCGAAAAATATTATAAACTTTTAACCGCCCAAACTTTTGAAAGTAAAAATGAATGGTCAGAATTAGTATTGCTATTAACAACAATTGAAAGTTATTTTATGCGAGATAAAGGACAGTTTGCTCTGTTAACAAAAGTAATTTTTCCTGAATTGATAGAGCAGAAAAGAAACTTGCACAAGACATTGGGAATGCAGCCGACACTGCGAATCTGGAGTGCGGGCTGCTCCACCGGTGAAGAACCTTATTCTTTAGCAATTGTTTTAAAACAATTGATTCCCGATTGGGAACAATGGAAAATATTAATTTTAGGTACAGATATCAATGAAAAAGTAATCAAAAAAGCGCCCCAGGGAGTTTACAGTCACTGGTCGTTTCGCTTGGTTGAACCGCAGATACAAAAGCAGTATTTTCATCAGAGGCAAAATGATTGGGAAATTAATCTAGAATTGCGCGAAAGTGTCAACTTTAGCTGTGTAAATTTAATCACAGATGAGTTTCCTAATATTTACCAAAATATTTATAACATAGACTTAATTTTATGTAGAAACGTTTTTGTGTATTTTGAACATAAGTATATTTCACTGGTACTGAAAAAATTTTCCAATACCCTGAGACCTGGAGGATATTTAATGACCGGTCACGCTGAAGTTTACGGTCAAATTATGAACGAGTTTCAACCCAATATTTTCCCGGAGTCGGTGGTATATCAGCGTCGGAATGCAGTAATGGAGGAATGTTCTCAAATAGAGTCTAGGGTTGCGACGGTAGGGGAAGCCAACTCGGCATTTCGGGAATTCCCCAAAGCAGATACTATGGGCGATGATAGTGGTGAGTTGCTAACAGGGGAAACGATGCCACCTAGTTTTACTACTAACAGCAATTTTCCAGAGATGCCGCCCGTATTAAAAATAAGTAATCCGCTGGAAAAAATGCTGCCCTCTCCCTATCTGGAGGACGGCTTGCCGAACAATGCCGTGTCAGTTACAGAAAAAATAATAGCAGAAAATACTCAAAATAAAACGCCTCAAATGCTAATTTCAGAGGCTAAAAAATTATTTAAAAATCAATATTATGCTGAGGCAATCAACAAGGCACAAGAGGCAATAGACTTGCAGGGGCATAATTTTGATGCTTATTTTTTAATCGCTCAAGTTCAGGCAAATGCCGGCAATTATTCTCAGGCAATAGAATACTGTAATAGAGCTAGAAAAGTAGAGCCGGGATCAGTATATACTGATTATTTACAAGCTCAAATTGCTGAAGAACAGGGGCAATTGGAAACAGCAAAGAATTTATTAAAGAGGACTATTTATATGTGTCCCTCTTTTGTTTCAGCTTATATAGAGCTAGGGAATATATACAATAAAGAAGGCCAAGTAAAAAGAGCTCTTAAAATGTACAATTCATCTTGTGAAATCCTGAAAGCACTACCGCCAAACACTCCCATAGATTCACAGGGGAAAATGACAGCTAGTCAAGTGCTGATGAATGTTAAAAAAAAATTGTTAAAATTATACAGTAAAGAAACTGTACACTAAAATATGGAAACTAAACCGTATCTTATCTTTGAACAGAACGGTTTTCTCTGCGGTATAGAAGCCTGCTACGTTCGGGAAATTTTCTTTCTGCCGGAGTTGACAGCAATTGCAGAAGCGCCTGAAGATATTGTCGGGGCGATCGACCTTCGAGGCGAAATTCTGCCCGTGATGGATCTGAATCTGCGTTTTGGATACGCTTGGCAGGAGTATTCTGTGACAGATAGTACGATCGTCATCGAGTGGCAAGAATCGAAAGTCGGTATAATTGTCAATCAAGTTCGCGAAGTTAAGGAACTCTCAGAAGATGCCATCACTCCGCAGCTATCTTACGGGCGAGAGAATTCAGAAGCCTCTCATCATTTTGTAGCTGGACTTGCCCGCTGTGAAGCCGATATTATCATGCTGCTGAATCTCGATCGCCTAATTCGATATTCTCCCCAAAAGTCCGATGCCTTATTGCCTGTTTCTGCCAGCCGTGCAGAGACAACAGGTGAGGCAGAGACGGAAAATTTACAGGGGGCAATAGATGCAAAAAAGATAGCGGAAAATGCTAAAGTTTTGGGCCAGCCTCACATTTTTTGTCCGAATTCTACGCCGGAAGAAAGGGCGATTTTTCGAGAGCGAGCTGACAATTTGAGGCTCTTGGGCGATCGCGAAAATTCTGCGGCAATTAATATGTCGCTGGCGGTGGTTGTTTTGAACGGCGAATACTTTGGTATTAATCTAGAGGTAGTGCGCGAATTTACTGACATTCGCCAAGTAACTCCGGTTCCTTGCACTCCCGATCGCATTATTGGAAATATGAATTTGCGGGGCGAGATTGTGACGCTAGTGGATATTCGGAATGTTTTAAATATGTCGGCGGATACAAAATCTCTATCTAAGGCAATCGTTGTTGAAATTGAAGATTTGGTCGCAGGTATCGTTGTTGACGAAATCTTAAATATTATATATTTGAATGTGGCAGAGCTTGCGACTATTCCTGCTGCACTAAATTCGGCCAACCGCGAATATCTGCTGGGCACCGCTCTTTACGAAGAAAAAATTATCGCTGTTCTCAACTTGCAGAAACTGCTGACAAAAGGGGGAGTTGTTGTTGAGGAGGAGGTTTGAAAAAAGATTTTACCAGCCCATCGGAATTGCGCCGGCACTAATACCATTTTTCTAAAGATGTGCTGATGAAGTCTTAGCCCCCCCTTACTAAGGGGGGGTTGGGGGGGTAATATCTAGCGCTACTTTATGAAATTG
>JARCMA010000127.1 GCA_030248405.1 Microcoleus sp. MP8IB2.171 | reverse complement strand
TTAGTGGGATGGGCATCCCGCCCGTCCGCGCTATCAAAATTAAATATGAACCAGCTTCAACTAAAACAGCAGGAGTCCCGCAGTCTAACGGTACTCCGTTGAGTGACGGGAGGAATGCGCGTGAGGCGTACCCGCTGAACAAATTATCTATAAACGCAACAGAATTTCTTCAATACGTGAGACAATCTTGTCATGAAACAAGTCCTGACAGTATCTTGCAAGCTCCAAGTAACGCCTGAGCAGTCCATCAAAATTGATGCAACCCTTCAGGCGTTTGCTAATGCTTGTGAATATGTGAATCAAACTGTGCCGCCAACTCTGACAAATGAATTGGCGATGCAATCCTTGGTATATCACAATGTCAGAGATATGTTTGGACTTTCGGCGCAGTTGGCAATCCATGCTATTAGACGGGTTTCTGGCAACAGAAAAACAGCTAAAAAAGATGGGAAGCCAATCAGCAGCTTTGCTCCTACTAGCGTCACTTACGATACCCGTATCTTTTCTTTTAGGGAAAAAGATTGGACAGTAAGTTTGACTACTACTGGTGGTAGGGAACGGTTTGTACTGGCTATCGGGAACTACCAACTTGGATTGTTGAAAGGTCAAAACCCCAAGACTGCTACTTTGTGCAAACGCAAAGATGGTAGTTACTATCTCAATATTCAGCTTGAATCTCAACCAGCCGAGCCTCCACCAAGCAATCACGTTTTGGGCTGTGATTTGGGTAGGACTGATATTGCAGTTACTTCTGAGGGAGATACATTTAGCGGTAAACAAATTGCCCAAGTTAGAAATCATTATGCCAAGTTGAGAGCAAATATCCAGCGAAAAGCCACGAAAGGCACACGGAGCACTCGCCGTAGATGTCGAGAATTGTTGAAACGGTTGTCGGGCAAGGAAAAGCGCTTTCAGACATTGGTAAATCACACTATCAGTCACCGTATCGTAACTAAGGCTCAAAACAAAAATCAACTTGTCGCTTTGGAAGATTTGACTGGAATTAGGGATCGTACAAATCAGCAGCCACGCTCGAAAAAAGAGCGGAGACTTAGCAATAGCTGGGCATTCTTCCAGTTGCGCCAATTTCTAATCTACAAAGCTATAAAGCATAGCGTAAAGATTTTGTTTGTTGAGCCTAGATACACTAGCCAAATGTGCCACAAGTGCAATCATATTCACCCTGTAAAGGGTAAGTCTTATAGGAATGGCAAAAAGTTTGCTTGTGGTCATTGTGGCTGGAAAGGTGACGCCGACTTAAACGGGAGCAAGAATATTGCTGCTATTGGGGCTTTCGTAAATAAGCCCGAAGGTTCGAGATTGTTTTGCAATGTGCAAGATCATTTCAGGGCTATTGAAAGCCCACACTGTACCTGTACTCAGGTCAGTGCTGGGTAATTTACATCCACCGACAATAACAACATTTTATCCTCAATTTTTTGTCTGACGGCCGGTGTCACCTGACAATTATCGCTGTTGAGGCATTCCACCAGCAAGTTTTGGGCATAGTAATACTGTTTCAGCAAAGTTTTCTGTTGGGGGCGAAAGTCTCGATTGTAGCCGATCGCAGTTTTGAATTTTGCCAGCCAACAGCCACCGAATTCTTTGCGCCACTTTTTCCAGCTTTGCAAATTAGGCATCTGAGTCTGAAATTGTGTCAGCAGTTGTTTAAGTTCTGGTTCAATATCCAGCGCCAAGACGCCCACCAAGATACCCACCACATCATTATCAAAAGCCAATTTTAGAGACTCGTTAACATCCGCACATTCTACATTTTTTCGAGCCTTTGCCAAACAATTCCGCAACTTGCGAACTTTCGATCTATCAAACTTCAGACTCGGATCGAGGACGCGAGTCAAAGTCAAATCGAGCACGCAAACTAAGGCAACATAAAAAGCGCGAATTTCGACTGGTTTTAAATTCCTTTGCACTAACTGAGACTTGTGATTTGCCCAGATTAGCAACTGCTGCAAGGTTTCATCTTTAGCCACCATACTATCAAGCTTTTGTTGCATCAGCAGCAAAAGTTCATCAGCAGGTTGCAAAATGCTGACAACTCTCACAAATTCATTTTTCCACTTTTTGTCTGTAATCCGGCTGACCAATTCTGGCAGCGATTCCGGGTTCGCACTGTCAATCAGATATTCTGGTTGAGTGTCGGTTTCCTCTAGCAGTTCGTCCACTGCGCTTTTGATAAAGTTATCCACCAACCAGTCGCGGGTACGCGAGAAATTGCTCTCCAACTCTAGATAATGACTGCCTAATTTTGCCTTAAAGTCTTTGGGAAAAATCTTTTTAGCCACTAACATATTTTTCCAGCGAGTTAGGTGGCTGGCGTTGCGTTCGGGAAAGCGGTTGTACAAATAGTCGATCGCGATCGCATCTAGAATATCCGCACCCAGGATTTCCCGCCGTTTCACCTCGTTTTCTAGCGCAATTTCTCGCCGCCCAGTTAGATCACGATGCTGGCTAACATTTGGTTCAATCAAGCGCTGAATCAGCCAGTTTCCCCCACGGAAAAAATCCCGATCAAACTCCAAGTAAATCGCGCCAAACAAAGCTTCAAAAGTCTCAGAAAAAACTCTATTGTACTCGCTTTTGTCTGTTTCTCTCCCATTCCATACGCGCCAATTAAGTTCGTTTAATTTCAAATTTTGTGCAAAATTCTCAAGTTTTTTCGGATCTTCTAAACGAGCTTTTAAGGTTGAAATAGCATCTGGATCGAGTTCTGGATATTCACGGTAGAGGTAATCGGTAACAACAGCACCGAAAATCGCTCCGCCTAATAGTGACAGCCGTTTGTACTTAACCTCTTGCCAAGCGGGAGACTCCTCGGGGCGATCGGAGTAATAGCTGGTAGAGTAACGGTAATTTAAGGCGATTTCCAGCAGTTTTGTCTGAAAGCTGGGAATGTCGATCGCTGCTTTGACTGCTTCAATATCTACATTTTTATGTTTAATTCGCTCTAATTCTTCTTCACATTTACCCCACTTTTCCAACCAATCACCGCCCGCATCTTCCACATACAAATCTACAAAATCTACCCCGTAATTCATCCATTCATCCTGCATTTTTCTGGCTGCTTCCAGTTCTTCCCAGACTTTTTGCAAGTTATTTTCAACGGTGTGTGTACCTTGTACTGTCATAGTATTTGATTTTGATGTAATTTGATTTTATTTCCAACAACTCTACGGCGATTAAATCAAATCTCAATTCAATTTAGGCCAAATTGCTAGTTATTTCACTCTTCTTGATTGCTGCGGTAAATCTTCCCGTTACTTAGCCTTCGTATCAAGCACCTGTTGCCACCGTCTGGCATACCCCTCCCGGAGACAGAAAAGGGGAGGAAAAATCTTGGTCTGTTTTCCCTTTTCCAGAAGCAGGCTGGGGGTTAGTTTTTTGGCATTGTCGAGAATTGTGCAATATGTGAGTTAGTCAAATTTTTTTTTCACGGAGTTTGGAGCAGTCGAACTATTCTCAGCAGCAGATCTGCTTGATTTACGGGAACTTGAGGTAACGACCTGCGGGCAAATTATCGCTATTATATAATGCAATGTTAACTAACTGGTTCAGGAAATTTGCATCGTTTTTATCATAACTTAAAAATAATCCTCTGTCAATCCCCCAATCTTGAAGAGTTTGTTGCCAATTCTGATATTTTTGTTCAGAGAATTCATCCGAAAGAGTTGTGACTTGAATGCAGAGGGGCTGCTGTTGGCGGTTGCTAACGATCGAATCGGTTGCCATAGAAAGATCTGCAACATATCGATACAAAACAGTGCCTTGGCGATCGACAATTCGGGCTGCGATCGCACGAATGACCCCATCGTCAGCCGGATCGAATTCACCAGCCTTGAGTTTTTGTTTCCAGATGTGTAATTTGCGATCGTTTTCCTTCAGCCATTTAGGAAATAAATAACCGTACCAATACCTTTCCCCCGGAGTCATTAACTCAAACGCCGCTTGTTTTTCTATTTCCGAAGGTAGAGATTGAACCGCCAGCCAAACCTGAGAATCTCGGATAAGCTGTAGCAAAAAAGCCATCACAAATTTCTTAGCAGTTAGCGAACCGGGTTTAACATCTTTCACCCAGCGATTGATTTCATCCAATCTTCTCGCCAAACTCGGATCTATTGGATCTGCTGCGCTAATTAGGGAGTTGAGCTTATCCTTAATCTCTTGTGCTTGCAAACGACGACCTACTGTACAGACTAAACCAGAATTGTGTGACACCTCGATTTTATTATAGAACCGCACCAAATTTTCACCGCTGATTACACATCTCGCAAAATTATTGGGGGGGTAGGTATCCTGCCTGCCCTTGACTTGATTTTTAGGAGATGTCTATTGAGTAGCTGCTGCCGAGTCCCGCAGGCGTCGATATAATAGAACAAAATAAACACTTGTCAACACTCCCATTGAAATTTGGAGTACAATAACCACAAGCTGATATGTAACACTAAAGTTAGAGTTAAACGGCAGGTAACTCATCAAATTAGAGATTAATAATGGAATTAATTGTACTGGGACAGCCGTCACAATACCAATTAAAATACTTGCTCTCAATAGCAACCACCAGCGTTCTTCAGTTAATTTCCAACTGCTCCTAATACTATCCTGTGCCGCAGCGTTATCAATGACCGTAGCGAAAAGTGAAAACTGCAAGCGAATCCCTAGAAACAACCCAGGAATTATTAGTAAAATTAAGCCTGGAAACACCAGCGGGAAGAGGTTTTGTGTTGAAAACGAAGCAAACATGAGTTGTGGTAAAACTCCCGGGGACACATATATATAAAACATTAAAGCAATCGGAATCCAAGCCAACATTAGTTGCGGTAATCTTCTGTATGCGTGCTTGAAAGCCTCACCTACACTTACTTGATTTCCCGTCAAACTTCGATAAGTGTAGAAAATAGTAGCTCCCGACAATAAAGGAACTACCACCAACCAGTAGATCCAGGAAGGAACTTCCGCCAACCTGTAGATAGGATTCACCGGAAAAGTTCCGCCGCCCGCATGTTCGGCTCCAGTTGTCTCAATGATATGGATCTCGAGGGCATTTCGGCCCCAAGTCTCCAGCACGGACCATATCAAACTGGGAGAGTTGATTATCAACAGGGGAGCGTATAGAGGCCGCGTAGTAGCAAATGTTTCTCGCAACAAGCTTCTGGAACTAATTCGTGGACCTGTCATAATTTTTTATCCGCATTTTATAAGTGGATTGGAACAGATTAGACATTGCTCGAAAAAGTGGCCAATAATAATGTTAAGTCATCATCGGTGCGTTCGGAGACTCTGGGCGATCGCAAAAATGACTCTAATTGCTCTTTTGCATCCGACTCTTCCTTCGGTTCGCCAGAAAACCGAAACAACGGCGTAAAAAACGGCTTGTGGGGCGTACCTTCCGGGATTTTGAGAGCTAGCATTTGCAAGCCATCGGAAAACACGGCCAAGTGCCGCAGCGGTTGCCGCATCACCTGAAATTGCGCTGTTTCGATCGCATTTGGCGAAACCAAAAAGATAGTTTCGTTGATATATTCGCCGCAGGGAGGTATGGTAAGGGCGATCGCATTTCCTGCACTATCACCTGCTACCGCCGCACCGTCGCCGATTTGAGCAACTGCGATTAATTCCGGCGTAGCAACAACCGCAATTAAAGTGCAGGCTAAATCTCTCGCAGCCACTTCCCGCACAGCCGCTTCTGCTTCCACCTGCGCCCGCGCAACTTGCAGCGATGCTGTCAAGAATACCTGCCATTCATCGTCATGTTGAGGCAGCCTTTCCTGTTGCTGGCAAATCGTTTCAACAACCGCCTCCACAGCAATTTTTGCCCCAACTTCTGCGAGTGCTGCGGAGCCCGCACCGTCGGCAACCGCTGCCGCTAAAACACCGTTTGGCAAGAGACGCCAGCAGTGGGCATCTTGACAGGGCTGCGATCTTTTTTCGTGGCTCGTACCTATCACCGATGCCGCTACAACTTGCCAATTAAAGGATGAATTCTGCATTAATAACTCTTTAACTCAAAACTTCGTAAATTCAAAACTTAGTGTGCGCGATGGATACCTTAAGCTGTGCTGTATTTAAATTAAATATTTTGGGCGGGCTAGAAGCCCACCCCACAAGAATTTGATAATTTCTTGAGATACAATTTAAAGGCTTAGCGAGCTTGCCAACTGCCAACTGCCAACTGCCAACTGACTAAACAGTTCCCCATCCCGGTGGTGGCAGTGCTACTTGTTCATCAATTTTTGAGTGAGAAACTCTCTGCATACTAGCCGACAGCCAAATGAACATCTCTCGAAAGTCTAATCCTCTCAATTTTACAGGCGTGCGATCGACTATTTGCGCTAGACGGGTGATATTAGCACCTTCCACTCCGACTGCAAAAAATGCCACGCGCTTGTTAGTTTCTTCCTCTTTAATCCGCTGTGCTGCTATTTCCACAACATCGTCTGATTCACCTTGAGGTTCGCCGTCGGTAATCATAAATACCCACGGGCGGTAATAGGTAATGCCGTTGTTGCGGTATTCGGATTTGCGGGCCGCAATGGTGTCTAGCGCTACCTGAATGCCCGCGCCCATGTGGGTTTGTCCTTGAGCTGTCAGCAGTGGCGTCTCGAACTGGTCGGCGGTCACGAAGTCTTGCACGACTTTGATATGATTGTCAAATGAAATAATCGCGACTTCGACTCGCTTTTTAGCTAGTTCGTCTTTAATTAGGTCATTCCTAAAAATTTCCAGCCCCTCATTCAAGGCATCTATGGGTGCGCCTTGCATGGAGCCGGAGGTGTCCAGCAGGAGGACGCAGGGACAGCGCGGCTCTGGGTTTTCGGCAAATTCTACGGCTTCGTCTAGTCTCATGGTTCGGGGTTGACCTGGGAGTGGCTCGATTTCTAGGTTTGTTACTTTACTGTATCAAGTCAGTAACCTATTTAAGTGCAAATTGCTAGGGCGATCGCATTTTACCATTTACGTGAATCGATTTTAGATTTTTGATTGTATATTTTAGATTTGAGAATTGGATGTCTGCCGTCAAAAAAAACAAATTTATTCCTGCCTGTGGTAATATAGACCAATAGTATTACTGCAAAATAAGGATAAATCTTATGATTGCAACAGTCACACAGAAATTAACCTTTGACCAATTCCTTGTAGAATGTCCAGAAGATGGACTCTATGAACTGGTAAATGGAGAAATTGTAGAGATGAATGCCACAAGAAATCATGATGATGTTGCTGATTTTACATCTGACTCATTTAAAGATGAAATTAAACGGCTCAACTTAAATTATGTTGTCAGGCTCACGCCAGTGATCAGAACTGTAAGTAAAGCCGGCATCGAACAAGGGCGGAGACCGGATGTCAGCGTAATCGATCGCGATTTGTGGCGATCGAACCGTTCGGCTTATGCTGCATTGCGGGAACCAATTCAACTGGCAGTGGAAGTAACATCAACAAATTGGGAGGACGATTATATAGACAAATTGGACGAATATCGGCGCCTCGGAATTCCTGAGTATTGGATTGTCGATTATTTAGCAATTGGTAGCAGGGAATTTCTGGGAAATCCCAAAGTTCCAACTATATTTGTCCACCTTTTGGATGCAGACGGCAACTATCAAAGAACCGCGTTTAAAGGCAGCGAACGAATTGTGTCGCGGACTTTTCCCGAATTAACGCTGACAGCAGAAGAGATGATGAATGTTTAACTTCCGTTAATCCAGCTAGCCCGACTATTCTCCATAAAAAATCACTGAAAATATGAAATCTCTTTCTGATAAAAAACTTTCTGAGCAAAAAGCTATTAGTCCTTGGAGTTACAAACCTTGGTGGTGTCAGCCTTGGTCGATTCTTTTAACTGGTACTAGCCTGATTAGCGGTAGTTGGTTTTTATTAAAAACTGTTTGGATAACTGTTTTAGTCGCGATTCCTTTATTAGCTTGGATGGGTTTTTTCTTGTTAGTTTGGCCGAGGTTGATGCTGTCTAGCGGAGTTTTGGATTCCGATGCAGATTAGGTTTTGGTTGCGCGGTCATTGGTGTCAACTTAACGTTAAACCCTCTGTCCGGCTCTTGTTGAAACAAGAGCCTCAAAGCGAAAGTCCTCGCTATGAGGACTAATGAGTTCTTTAGTCCTCTTTGAGAGGACTTTCGCTATAAGACAGGGAATTCATTCCCTGGCAAAGAGTGCCGGATGAGCGAGAGGACTGGCGGACTAAAAGCTTAAGTTGACACTAATAGTGCGCGCTGCACACCCTAAACATAGGGTGTTTCACAGTCTAGGTTTGCGGGTAATAGTCTTGAATTGCTTTTACTTCCATCGGGTGGGATTTGAGCGATCGAATTCCCGCTGCTGTCGCTTTGGCACCGGCTATTGTGGTAATAATCGGGATTTTGTAAGTCAAAGCTGTGCGGCGGATAAAGATTCCGTCTGCTCGGGATTCTTCGCCGGAAGGTGTGGTGATAATTAGTTGAATTTTCTCATTCTTGATCGAATCCAACAAATTCGGCCGCCCTTCGTGCAGTTTCAATTCCAGATCTACCTCTAAACCTTGCTCTTGCAAAACTTTGCGTGTCCCGTGGGTTGCGACTACTTTGAAACCCAATTCTAAGAATTCCTTGACAACGGGTACAACTGCTAGTTTGTCCCGATCGCGCATCGAAACCAGCACGGTTCCAAACAACGGCATCATTTGTCCGGCACCTAATTGAGCTTTGGCAAAGGCTTTGCCAAAATCGGTGTCAATCCCCATGACTTCGCCAGTCGATCGCATTTCTGGCCCTAACAATGTATCAGTTCCCGGAAACTTAGCAAACGGTAGCACGGCTTCTTTCACGGAAACGTGAATTGGTATAATCTCTTTAGTAAAACCTAAAGCTTCTAGAGTTTGACCCGACATGACTCGCGACGCGATTTTTGCGAGGGGAACTCCGATCGCCTTGGACACGAAAGGTACCGTTCGAGAAGCCCGTGGGTTAGCTTCCAAAATAAAAACTTCCTCCCCTTGAACGGCAAATTGAATGTTCATCAACCCGATTACTTTCAGGGCTTTTGCTAGTTCTATTGTCTGGCGGCGGATTGTTTCCACCGCTTTCTCAGGAAGGGTTTGGTAAGGGATAGAACAAGCCGAGTCGCCGGAGTGGATGCCCGCTTCCTCGATGTGCTCCATCACGCCGCCGATCACG
>JARCMA010000126.1 GCA_030248405.1 Microcoleus sp. MP8IB2.171 | reverse complement strand
TAGTTTAAAGTAAAACGTGGCTCCTTGACTAGGTAGGCTTTCGGCCCAAACCGTGCCGCCGTGGCGGTGAATAATCCGCTGGACGATCGCCAAACCGATCCCCGTACCTTCAAATTCTCTCTGGGAGTGCAGCCTCTGAAAGGCTCCAAACAGGCGATCGGCATATTCCATCGGAAAACCCACCCCGTTATCCTTGACAAAAATCGTCCCATCAGG
The DNA here is from genome assembly GCA_030248405.1 of Microcoleus sp. MP8IB2.171. Taxonomy (GTDB): domain Bacteria; phylum Cyanobacteriota; class Cyanobacteriia; order Cyanobacteriales; family Microcoleaceae; genus Microcoleus. The sequence continues at coordinate 6,214 of JARCMA010000126.1, read as the reverse complement.
TAAACCCTCAATAACTATTGTAGCTGGAGTGCGATCGCGACTGAACTTGACGGCGTTGCTAATCAAGTTGCTGAACACCTGTTGCAGCAAGGTTGGATCTCCCATTACTGTGGGCAAATTTCCGACGGCAAATTCAACGCTGTGGGGAGTTTGGACCGGATCTGCGACGGTTGGGGGTTTAGTCAATTTAATCGCATTTTGTACCAAACGGCTCAGATCGATCGGAATTTGCCTCAACTCGGTGCGAGTCACCCGCGACAGGGCGAGCAAACCGTCAATCAACAGGCTCATTTTTTTGGCTGCTGTCTTCAATTACTTCCATATAGTGAACTATTTTGCGATCGCTCAAAGCCTCAGTTAATTCTAGCCGCTGCTTCAACGCTTCTACAAAACCTGAAATGTGTCGCAAAGGTGCGTGCAAGTCGTGGGAAACTGAGTAAGAAAAAGATTGTAATTCTTGATTGGCAGCTTCTAATTGCTCTGTGCGTTCTGACAAAGCTTGTTTTGTCTCTACCAACTCAGTGATATCGCGAGCAGTGCCAATTAAAGCATAAACCTCGCCGTCGAGATTTCTCAGGGGAATTTCAAAAGTATCGTAGTAGGAATGGCCACCGGAACTCACGAATTTTTCCTGAAAGTGCAGAGTTTTGCCCGATTCAAATACCTGCAAATTTTCCCGGCAAAATCGTTCGGCGAGTTCGCTGGGATAGCACTCAAAAATGGTTTTGCCCTGCATCTGCTGCCTGCTGTCGAAGCCGGAAAATTCGGCAAGGGGATGGTTGACAAAAGAAAAGCGCATATTGTCCCGTTCTACAACATAAATGTAGTCCGGCAAAGCATCAAAAAAAGTCTCTAATTCTGCGGTACGCTGGGCTACTTGAGCTTCTAAAGTTTTGTTGAGTTCTTTGAGTTCAGCTTCTGCTCGTTTGCGTTCGGTGATATCTTGACCAATGCCGATACAACTGCCGTCGGAAAGGTGAACATTTGCCCAAGAAGTGTCGATAATTCGCCCGTCTCTAACTTGTGTTTTGAAATCGCTCCAGCTCTGAGTTGCTGCTTGGATTTCAGCCAAAACGTATTGACGGTATTCTGGCTGCGGATAAAATTCCGCTAAGATATCGCGGTTTTTGATTTCTGCCAAACTCCAGCCGAGCACTTGTTCCCAGTGGCGGTTTACCCAGTTTACTTCACCGCTGCTGCCCAAGAATGCGAGCATGACCGGCACGTTGTCGAAAATAGTTTGCAGCAGTTCTTTTTGCTGTTTTAATGATTCTTCGGCTTGTTTGCGATCGCTGATGTCGAGTACGGAACCGATAATTTGCCTCATTTTTCCGTCTGGGGTTCTTTTGAAGATTGTAGAGCGATCGTGCACCCAGCGCCATTCCCCATTTTTGTGTTTAATTCTGTAGTCTCTGTCATCCGTTTCATAGGGATTGCTGCTGTGTTTTAGTCGCTCCATGCCTGTAATTAGCTTTAACATATCCTCGGGATGAACTAAGTTAGCGAGAGCGTCTTTACCCAAATCTTGCAATTCTTGGGGAGTGTATCCCAGCATGGCTGTGACCGATTCATTTGCATAAATATTTTTGTTTTCTACTGCATCGTAAATGTAGAGAAAGTTAGGTATAGTTGTAACAATACTCTCTAAAAGTTGCTGATATTTTTGCAGTTCAAATTCTGCCTGCTTGCGCTCGCTTAAGTCAAGCACAAAACTGACGCCTAACTGCTTTGTTCCTTCTAAAAATGTGCTGCCCAGCAGCACCGGAACGCGGCTACCATCGGAGCGTATAAATTCTTTTTCAAAGGGAACAACCGTATTTCTAGCCCTCAGTTCGGCAACTTTTTCTGTATCTAAACGCACGTATTCTGGCGGTGTCATTTCTTGCCAGTTAACTCTTCCTGCCAGCAGATCCTCCCGCGTATAGTTTACCGTGTTTAAAAACGCCGCATTGGCATCTGTGATACTGCCGTTAAGATCCCAAAAAATTAAGCCGATCATATTAGAATCAACTATCGCTTTAAATTTGGATTCGCTTTGTCGCAACTGAGATTCGACTTGTTTTAGTTCTGTGATGTCGCGGGCGATGGATAAAAGTGTTTCGACTGAATTGTCTTCAGCAAATTCGGGAATGACTCGACAGTGGTAATATTTTATGCCATCGGGAGTGGGAAACTCAAATTCTATAGTTTCTTGTTTGCCGCTACCCAAAACTTTCATAAAAGCCTCATCCCACAGGCTGCACAAGTGCGGCGGCATTCCTGATTCTTGGTTGGTTTTGCCAATCAATTTTGCGGCGGGTTTTCCAATTGTTGATTCTACTGCTGGGTTGATGTAAAGGAGGCGTAGTTTGCGATCGAACCGGGCGATAATATCGGTCGCATTTTCGGCGACGGCGCTGAAAGCTTGTTCGCGCTGATGCAGTTCTTCTTGAGCGCGGTGGAACTCGGTTATGTCTCTGGCAAAAGAGAGAATTGAAACTACTTTTCCCGATTCATCAATGAGTGCAGAATTGTACCATTCGCAGTAAATTATCGAGCCATCTTTGGTATAGTTGCGGTTGTGGCAAACATTGCGGGGTTCTCTGCTATGTAACAGTTGATTTGTGACCGCACACACTTGCTCGAAGTCTTCTTGATGAACTATTGACCATTCGTGCCAGTATTTGCCGATTACTTCTGCTGCACTCCAGCCAAATAGTTGTTCTGCCATTGGCGACCACCGCACTACCCGAAATTCTTTGTCCCACTCTACAACTGCCATTGGTGAGTTTTCTAGGTGAAATTCCCGCCGCGAGTTGGCTTTTTTTATTTGAGTTTGAAGTTGCTGCCGGAGTTGCTTCGCTCCGGCAAAGCGATGGCTGAGTTCCTGTGTGTTTGCTGAGCCGAGGTTGGCAATGTGAGCAATGGTTTCTGCTGTTTGTTTTTCGAGTTCGTTCCAAGCGAGTTCGAGGGCTAATTCCGCCTGCTCTAGCTCATTGATGCTGTTCTGAAACAGTGTGGCACTTTCAACTGGAATTTCACGCATAGTTTTGACACTTAGGCAAGTGTTACTTTGAGAATTCAAAATTAAAGCTTAAAAATTAAAAATATGTAATTTTCTGTTAAATTATACATTTTTAATTTTTAGTCTGTGCGTGGAGCCGATCGTTGGAGGCGGGCGGCGTTATTAAAGACTGCCAGTCAAAGGATTTGGGGTGCAGATTGATCAGCTATTGTGGTGGATCGATCTCAAACTCTCCTGGGTAAGGGAAGGGTGCGGGCAGGAGCAGGCGCTCAGTATATTTTTGCACAGAGTTGTTGTTTGGGGGCGATCGCAAGGAGAGCGGCGTGGCTGCGGGCTTGGGTCGATCGCCAATCTGTAGCAGGGCGTTGCCTATGCAGATCCCCATTTGTCTCAACTAAACACGCTTTCCCACAGTCAGGCAGGGGTTTAAACCAGCCCGAATGCGGGTTTGAGGGGCTTGTTGACACCAATGAAACCCCCCTACCTACAAATAATCTCCAATCACTTTGGTCAATAAAAAGCTAAAATAAAATCTAAAGTTATTCAGTCTTTAAAATCGCTTATGACTGCTGCTGCACCCTCTTCGATAAAAAACCAAACTCAGTACGAAGCCATTATCGGTCTTGAAACTCATTGTCAATTGAGTACGAATACTAAAATTTTCTCCAGTTCTTCTACAGAATTTGGCAATGCTCCAAATACTAACATTGACCCAATTTGTATGGGAATGCCTGGAGTGTTGCCAGTATTAAATCAAAAAGTGCTGGAGTATGCGGTGAAAGCAGGGCTGGCTCTCAACTGCGAAATTGCACCTTACAGTAAGTTTGACCGTAAGCAATATTTCTATCCCGATTTGCCGAAAAATTATCAAATTTCTCAGTTCGATTTGCCGATCGCCACTAACGGTTCGATAGAAATTGAACTGGTGGATGAGACGGGAAATTCTACTAGAAAAAAAATCGGGATCACTCGCTTGCACATGGAGGAAGATGCAGGCAAATTGGTTCACGGCGGTAGCGATCGGTTGAGCGGTTCTACTTATTCAATGGTGGATTACAACCGGGCCGGTGTGCCTCTAATCGAAATTGTTTCGGAACCGGATTTGCGATCGGGCGCGGAAGCTGCCGAATACGGTCAAGAAATACGCCGGATCGTCCGCTATATCGGTGTTGGCGACGGGAATATGCAGGAAGGTTCGCTCCGGTGCGACGTGAATATTTCGGTGCGCCCCGTTGGCAGAAAAGAGTTCGGCACGAAGGTGGAAATTAAAAATATGAACTCTTTTAATGCGATCGAACGGGCGATCGATTATGAGATCGAGCGGCAAATTCAAGCTGTGGAAAATGGCGAAACCATCGTCCAAGAAACCCGGCTGTGGGATGAAAACAAGCAGTGTACTTTCAGTATGCGGATTAAGGAAGGTGCGAGCGATTACCGGTATTTCCCGGAACCGGATTTGCCTCCGATCGAAGTTTCGGCCGAGCAATTACAGGATTGGAAAGCTCAACTGCCGGAATTGCCGGCCCAAAAGCGCCATCGCTACGAAACCGAGCTCGCTCTTTCTCCCTACGACGCGCGGGTGCTGACTGACGACAAAGCGGTGGCGGAGTATTTTGAAAAATCGATCGCCGCGGGTGCTGTTGCTAAACAAGCTGCGAATTGGGTGATGGGCGATATTACTGCTTATCTGAAAAATGAGAAACTGGCGATCGCAGAAATTCCTTTCCAACCGCAGGATTTAGCCGAACTGCTGGCGCTAATTGATGCTGGCACGATCAGCGGCAAAATCGCTAAGGATATTTTGCCGGAGTTGCTGGCAAACGGTGGTTCGCCTCAGAAGTTCGTTGAGAGCAAGGGTTTGATTCAAATTTCGGATACTGGGGCGATCGATCAGGCGATCGATGCCGTGTTGGCAGCCAATCCCAAGGAGCTCGAACAGTACCGAGCCGGTAAAACTAAGCTGCTGGGCTTTTTTGTCGGCAAGGTGATGAAGGAAACGGGCGGCCGGGCTGATCCCAAACTGACCAATGAGCTGCTGGTGGCGAAGCTTAACGGCCCAGGCTAAGCAATCGTTAAGGGGATCGTGTAGCGGATACAGCGGCGCGCGATCGGTTTTTCCTGAACTCGCGGCGCGATCGCCCTTCTCGCGGGATCGTAACTTTATAATTAATCTACATTTCTTTACAACATCTTCACGTTTGGGGGTAACACCCCTCATGCTGACCGTGTTATATTGTGTTATGTAGATGCACCCTGATGGCAGAGAGAGTTACTTAGGTAGCTCTCTCTTTTTTTGTCTTTTTTTTTGCACGGACGTGAAAATACGGATGGGAGAGAGGGGGATTGGCCATACCCATTCCCGATTACTGATTACCGATTAGCAATTACCGCTTTGAGTCGATTAATACTCACATCTTGCACCATTCTCAAGAACAGGCAAGATGCCTGTTCCACAAAAGATAAATTTTCTTGTAGAACAGGCCGGAAAGCCTGTTGATAAAAGGCTAATTGAGAATGGTGCAATATCTCAGTTAATATCAACTTTAGTTATTAACTAATTTTGACATTATGAGCGAACAAGCTAGCGAGCTAATCAAGCAGGGGATTTCGCAATATCAGGCGCGCCAATTTGAGGCGGCGCTGGGTTGTTGGCAGGAAGCGCTGGCGCTGTATCGCTCAATGGACGATCAGCGGCGATCGGGTGCGGCGCTGGGTAATATGGGCGTAGCTTACGAAGCGCTGGGAAATTATGCTCAGGCGATCGACTGTTACCAGCAACATTTGGTGTTAGCGCGGGAAATTGGCGATCGCCGGGGCGAGGCAAATGCTTTGGGCAATCTGGGCAATGCTTGCTGTGCTCTGGAGGATTTTTCTGGTGCTATTGATTACCAGCAGCAGCGTTTGGCGATCGCGCGGGAAACTGGCGACGGGCGCTCTGAGTTGGAAACTTTGGGTAATTTGGCGCTAGCTTACGATGCTAAGGGAGATTTGCCTGGTGCGATCGAGTGTTATCAGCAGCAGTTGTCGATCGCGCGCGCCAGCAAGGATGATCGCATTGAGCGCAATGCTCTCAAGAATTTGAAGCTTGCTTATAAGTATTTAGCAGATTACGAGAAGGCCGACGAGTACCGACAGCAGCAATTGGCGATCGTCCGGGAACTGTTTTTAACTGATAAAAATAAGAGTTTTGTACAACTTGCACAAACAGTT
>JARCMA010000125.1 GCA_030248405.1 Microcoleus sp. MP8IB2.171 | reverse complement strand
TTGGTGTATTGGGGAGCGGAAACTGCCAAGTTTAAAGAGGTGTTCCAAGAACGCGGCACGGTCTTTATCCCTGAAGTAGCTCCATGTTTACCATCAACTCAAGATGCAATAGAACCGGGCGATCGACTTAACACTAACCCCGCCATTGCTTCACCAACCGACAGTATACACCAAGCTCCATTGACAGAATTTGGTGTATACTCTAACTTCGCTAGCACAACTGATAGCAACTATCCAATTAGTTCTCCAATCGATAGCATCCACCAAGCTGCCACTGAGAGTCGTGGTGTCTGCTTCGATGCGGGCGATCGATTTAACACTAACTCCACCATCCCTTCACCAATCGAGAGTATACACCAAGCTCCTTTAATTCAAGGTGGCAATGGTTTGGTGTATACCTTTTGGAAGGGAGAGAGCTTGGTAAATCATTACCGCTACAAAGTCAAAGTTAACGGCAATTGGAAGGTAAAAAGCGTTTATATTCCAGTAGGCAAGTTACCTAAAGTTAGGGAAGCGATCGCCAAGGATTTAGGAGTAGAAGCAATACTTCGTGAAATACTCAATAAACCGTAATCAATCTCTGTTTTGATGTTTTAAAACAAATGATAAAACATCAAATTAAATGCTACCGCTTTTAGTGAAAAAGATAGCAACTAATGAGGCACGAGATGAATTGTAGTTTAGGTTTAGATTGCGCTGCAATGGGCTTACTAGCGGATGGAGAGTGCATCAACGAAGACAACTGCTACCGATACACAGAGCCATCAGATTTGTACGGAATAGTATTGCTAAAAGGTATTCCAGGAGCAATATATTTGTGGTGGCAGGGAAATTCGTACTCTGAATGGACAGACGATAAATGGGGATTTAAGCACCTCAATAACTGCGATTGGTTGCTGCACTATACGGCATCATTAAATGCTTTTTCTGAATGGCAGCACGCCTATTACAAGCTTTCTTCCAGGCGCAGTACGTCCTACGTGCGAGTAGAGCTTTGGGATGAATTCGACTGTTTGAGAAGGCAGGTAGACAAAGAATATGGGAAATACCAAGAATCTGATTCTCCCATTATTTTGAGTAGTACATAAATCAATGAAGTTAGGAGGACAAAGCGATGTCAAGTATCCAACAATTCATCGAACTTCCCGTACCCATGCCCCCAATGCTGCCGGGGATAATAGGAATCAACAATAGCCAATACTTTTCCATTTATTACTGGGGAAGCAAAGCAACTTGGAGCAACGGCAGAGGATTGGGTACATTTAGCTATCATGCAGTTTATCAGCCTCTAATTAGCCATATAACCCTAGCAATTCACTTAGACCGATACCATTTAGGTTCAGATGACGAGTTGCCACAACAGGCTATTTTGTGCGATTGTGTACAGCAAAAGATGTATGTCGGAGAGTATCAAGAAATCGATAGGTTCCTGCAACAACAGCATTCTCAAGAGCCACATCACCCACTCAGTACCGAAGAAATAGAGGCAGCAATAAAAGCGGTAGAGAATTTGAGCACGGAACAAATGCAACGCATGGGAATGTTCGAGATGTTCGGCAGCACCAACCCCCAAGCGCGCCAAGAAACAACTGAGATGGTGCAATGCTTAGATCGATACATCACTGAGGATTTAATTCAGCATTATGTTTACCTGGCAAACCGAGGTAATTACACGGCAATTAGGACAATGAACACGCTCAAGCTCAGGATAGCAAAAGCTCAGAAACAGCAGCAGCATATTGAAAGTAATTGATTTACTGATGCCGGGGAAATATCAAGATTACTGCCTCGGCATGAGTACAAAACACGCAGAGTTTAGTTTAGTTGGAAATACCAAAGTAAGTGTATTGTCAAGATTTTTGAGTAGTTACAAAATCTAGGAGATTAAATAATGATTGGAGAATTATTCACTACTGGAGTTATCATCAAACAGCAGTACGATGAAAACAAATGGATTGCAATCATCGAGTACGCAGATCAAGGTCATGCAAATGTACGAGCGGTTGAAGGTGAATTAAGAACCAAATACAGAACCGACCTCTTAAGTGCTATTACAACTGTTTTGGAGGACTGTGAAACAATGGGCATTAAGATGATGACTTTACCTAATAGTAAGCCTCATCTATACGTCAAGGAAATATTTCCTAACAATCAATCAAGTTGGCAGCAAATTAAGTTGGTTGCTAATGCACTCAACTTTGAGATTGTAGACTGTATCAGTTCATGATAAATAAAGCGAAAGCGTTGCCGAAAAAGTATCAAAATTGCTGCCCCGGCATAGGTACAAAACGCGCATAATTTAGGATGTCGGAGTCAGCCATGAAACGCTTAACTTGGAGAGATAAAGCAATCCGTAGCATTGCCAACGCTCTACTAGAATACGAAGCTCAATGCTTACTCATGGGAGAATCAATAGAAGGGAAAAGCGCTAAGAAATGGATATCCAAAGAGCGCTATCCCTTCGGTTTGAGAGAATACACGCCCTATCGGATATGGCTCCAGGAAGTTGCCAAAATTCCCTATTTCATCAGCACGGGATGGCCGGCTACTTCTTATTTGGGTTGGCGCAACGGACTCTCAAAGCGTCGAAAGCGTAGTGTTAGCGACGGACAGTTAAGTTTGTTTTAAAATCTCAACTGAGAAACTAACTGCTTTGCGGATTGCAGATAGGACAGAGCAAGCGATTGTTGTGCAGTTTCTTGAGTTCCCGTTCTCGATTCCAGCCACCATCCCAAGTCCGTACCAATAGCAACGATCGCCCTCGCTCCACCGCAGCCCTGGTAATCCGCGCTCCTACTTTAGATTGCTGTTATACGAAGCGTTAGCGAAGCCCTCGAAGAGGATCGCCCACTGGTTTTTTAGTGCTGCCCAAATAATGAGAAGCCGTCCCCCTAGGATTCTTGAGATTGCTGATTGCTGGCTCCCAGTGAATTAATTAAGTAGCACCCCGGTTGGTTCTGGTTCATTGCTTTGCTTTGATTGATGGGCTCTCCTGATTGTGAGGTTAGAAGCCAGTCGGTATTTCCCTTTACCTACCGGCAACCACAGAGCATTAGGAGATTGTATCGCTGCCGTGAAGAGTTAATTAAGCGGATGGCAGCGGATTCAGCCCAGATAAATTGTCCTGTACCAATTCCAGAAAGCTAATCCATAATCTCCCAATCCATTGCATCATCGGGGAACAGGGATAACTGCCCCGGTGATACGTTAGACTGACCGCGATTATGATACGAAAGGTGGCAAGCAGTACAAAGCGCAACTAAGTTTTCTAGCCGGTTGTCCTCCGGTATTCGATTTCGGTGATGTACAGTCAAAGTGACCTTCAAGCGTTCGGATTTGGTTAAGCCACTTTTTGTACCGGATGGCAGGCATTGTTGGTTGCACTTTGTACAGCGCCACAGAGCGCTTTCTTTGACTAACAATGCGATGGATTGCCAATTGTCGGGATACCTCTTGGGTTTTGCCATAGCTTGTTTTTCAGAATGCGGCGATTGCTTTGTTATCGGAGTGAGGATGTCACTATAGCAATCCTAATTGATTTTCTCGATGTGAAAAACCTAAATTCCTTGCTAGGTAATGAGTATAACAAGACAAGGGGTCGTTATTTTTTAATCCTTCAGATCGGATTGCTATATTTTATCAAGAGTGGTACAAATCTCCTAAAGATACCCCTGCCATCAGGTTTCCAAGTTAGCTTTGATCCATTCAGATGTTTCCATGTATCAAGGGTGCTACCGCTGAGAAAGGCGACGCACCATATTTGCATTGAACATATTGGTTGTATTTGCTTCTCGGACTGCATCAATGCAGGCGAGAATATGTTCTGAGAGGCTGACAAGTTCCTCTGATTCCAGCGACCGCACGGTAGTTGTCTGTCGCAAGCTGAGATATTCCTTCACCCCTGGCCGTCAAAGTTAGCATTAGCGAACGCTTTTGAGGTGAAGTAACGCCCGTAATAAAACCCACCATCTTGTAGGCTGTAGAAATACGAGACAGTCGCCTGCAAGTTCAAGCGGTGTGCGCTCCGGCGAGGGATGTTCTGTCACGCCCGCCTTTTTTTGCTGTGAGGAAGCCACCTCCGTAGAGACAAGCGAGGGAACGTTTTTGGCGAGCGCCACGAACATCGATGCTCGCCAAAAAGTCACCCTTGAGCAACACCAAATTTTAGCCACCTTCTCAAATTCTTGCTTCATCAGGTTTTCGTAGTGCACCCGAGCCAGTGAAGAATTGTAACAATATTTGAGTTGAGAGCGTTAGTTAAGTAGCTCACGCCCACAGCCTGCATCCCGTTTTTCTCGCAGTCACGCCGCGCTGTCGTTGGCGGCGAATTGACTACGGTGACTCGTCGGATGGGGTGTGTGACAGTTGCGATGGGGTTAACGGCACGGACGGCACAGCAGGCAATTCATCCTGTACGTGAGGTAATGCAGCTTTTCCCCCGTAGGAAAGCATGGACAGCGAAGCGATGGCTCCCCGCACTTGCTCCGGCTCTACCTCTAAGTACCGCTGCAATTGTTCGAGGTTGCGATGTCCAGAGATTTCTTGAATCACCCGCAGCGGGATGCCGCTGTTGCTCATCTGAGTCAGGGCGGTTCTCCTGAAGCTGTGGGTTGATGCGCCTTCGATGCCTACTCGTTCAAACGCTTCTCTCAAAATCCGATCCGCCGAGTTTGAGTGCAGGTGCTTCCAATGGTGGCAGCGGTGGCGGCCGGGGAACAAGTAAGTTGTGCCGGTGTTGGGTTTCCAAGCTGTCAAGAGCGATCGCAAATCCTCAAAAACCGGAATCGTGCGGGTTGCTAGTTTGCCCAGGAGTGTTGTGTTTGCGGAAGTTGATTGTGGGTCGAACGTTCCCCTTCGCGCTGTAGATATCCACGACTTCCAGCGAACAAGCTTCCGCTACCCGGCAAGCTGTGTAGAGGCAAACCCCAAACAAAGTGCGATCGCGATGAGTCTGCAAACCATCGTTAAATAACAGTTCGATTTCCTCTTGAGTGAGGATTTTTGCCTGCCCGTGTCCCTCAATCTTCATGCTTGGTGTATACTCTGCCTGACGCTTGAAAGTCTGGCATACTTGTTGCATTGCTGTACCAATCTGAGGGATTTCTTTCTGGCGTTGCTGATTTACGGTATGAAAGACTAAATATGCAAATCATAGAAACCATTATCCACAAAGCTTCTGGCTTTTCAATTTATTTTTTTCATACCCTGATTAAGCAACGCCGGATTTCTTAATGCGGTGGCGGCCTCCGGTCATAGTCCGGGCGAGCGCTACGGATTAGCTGAGTCGCTAAGCGTAAAAATGCGTCCGCGATGTGCTTGAACGCTCTTTGGGCTAGCAGCCATCGTGACGCTAGCCTGAGTGTGCCAGCCATAAGAACCGTTGGCTCAATCAACAAAAAGGTAGAGGGAATGTTGGGATTATTTAAATATAGTAAAAACTATCAACTAACTATTGAAAGTAATGACAAATACAGCATTCGATCGAATATTCCGGGATAGCAACGGCGAAATTGTTGGAGCTGCGGATGCCAAACCTACCGCTGATTGTCTGGATAGCAGCGAGTTTGCTTAAACTTGTTTTAACAACAGGTGAAATCTATACAGCGTTAGACTTGGTAGCTTTTGGCTCCTTGTTTACTTGGGCGTGGGAGGAATTATTTCAAGGTGTGAATTATTTTCGGAGAGCGCTAGGTTTCTGCGTACTGATTGGTGCGATCGCGTTAAAAATTCGAGAGTTATACTAATAACCTTTCAAGGCGCTATTGCTCAAACAGCGACAATTGCCCCGGCAACACATTAGATTGACTCTGCGTGTAGTATAGCAACCGCCAAGGCGGTTAGGACGCAAGGTGTAAGACAGCCTCGATTGCGTCTCGTAAAGAATCAAACTGATTCTTGAGTTTACGAATTCGACTCTTCAGCCAAGACCAGCATTGTTCAATTCTGTTGAAATCTGGGGAGTATGGTGGTAAATATAACAGTCTACATCCTGCACTTTGAATTAATTCCTCAATCCGACCACCTTTATGAAACGTGGCATTATCCATCACTACAACCTGTCCTTTAATAAGTGTTGGAACTAAACTTGTTTCTAACCAGATTTCAAAAACTGTTCGATTACACGCTCCCTCGATAGTAAAAGGGGCGCTCAATTTTTGATTGCACAGGGCAGCAATCATATTGACCCGACCTTTCCGTCGCCCAGATTTCAGTGCATGGAAACGTTGACCTCGTTCATTCCAAGCATAATCATACTGGTCTCGGTCATCCATCCCTGATTCATCAACATAAACAATTTCCTCCGTCCGTAGGGTGGACAACTCGGCTATGAAAGCCTGCCGCTTGGCTTCATCCCGTTCGCGGTAGCCATAAGTCTTTTTTTTCGAGTGAAGCCAATCTTCTTCAAAGCCCGTGAGATGGTGCGTGAGCTAATTTGCCCCTCCCAAAGTGTGGCCATCTCCACTTGGGTTTTATCCCCATGAGTTTGGGCGAACTCGCGAAATTTTGCCCAATCAGTGATTTTATGACCATTACCAGGCGGTTGATTGGGCAATGCTTGACAGTCTCCAGTTTGGGTCTGTCTCGAAAGCCACAAGTTAATGGTGTTGCGACTAATGTTGAACAGTTGACTGACTTCACTAATCTTCAAGCCATCCAGCTTGATAGCTTGGATCACCTTCTGACGAAGGTCGTAACTGTAGGGTTTGGGCATGGGGAAAGATGAGATCCTGATGTGGGGCTACTTCTAGTCTACGTCTTAACCGCCTTGGCGGCTGCTATAAAAGAAATGGCAGGTAGTGCAAACTGCGATTGAGTTCTCAGGGCGATTGTCGAACGGCATCCTGTTGTAATGGTATACGGTTAGCTACTTCGGGCGTGTGCTGGGAAAGTTGAGAGTATTGCATACTTGTTGCATTGCTCCATCGGTTCGAGGGATTTCTTAATGCGACGGTTGAGGGCGATCGTCGCTCTCAACCGCAGAGCAGTGCCAGTGCGGTTGAGGGCGATTGAATCGGTTTTGAGGTAGCTCGCGACCAGGCTTAATAGTTGGCAGCGCTCGGGGATTGAGAGTTTGGCGATCGCTGTTAGGCACAACCTTCTATGTATTCAATTTCAGGAAGTTGCCCCGATCTGAAACTTGTTACCCGATTTTTGCTAGTCTCAAAAATAAGGCTCTTCCGTACTTATTGTGCTAATTTTTTAGGAAAATGCCAAAAAAGTAATGCCCGTATTTCAAAATTTCTCAAATTTCTAAATCCAAAACCACACCTTTTTAATAGCTTTAATTTAGTATTAATTCCCTCTACTATCCCATTA
>JARCMA010000124.1 GCA_030248405.1 Microcoleus sp. MP8IB2.171 | reverse complement strand
CCCTGATAAATTGCTAATTGTGACATCCTGTTTATAAATCTGGTTGCCGCTTTGATCGTTTAGGATAAATTCGGCTAATTTTGCCTCTGTTTGAGGCAAGTAGAAAAAGAACGTTGGATAGTCGAAAACAGTCCGTCCGATCTTATTTGTAGGCACTAAGGCTGTGAGACCTAGCTGACTAATGCTCGCGCAGCCACCGCGCACAGGGCGTCCCGGTTGAGTGGGGGGCCCACCATCTTCAACTATACCTTCAGTAGGCGGAATGAAGCGCGGCCCTCCCGGTATAGGGTTGGGTGGGCGGTCAGGTGTGTTTATTTTCGGCTGTCCCACAACTGCAAATTGAGAAATGTTAAGTGTGGCTATCAATACTATTGAGCCAACTGATATCAGATTGATGAGAAACTTAGTAATTGTTTTCATATTAACTCCATGAATTTGTAGGGAGAGATTCTCTCTTTTTATTTCTTTTTCATTCCCAAAATCCGGTAGACATTAACTTTTTGTTCCCTGCCTTTTAAAGGTAAAGCTCCCCAAGATTCTACCTCAAATTGGTCCGCCAGATGCAGAAAGGTTTCTTCTGCAATCAATATCCGGCAAGTGTCCTCTTGCCGAGCCTTTTCGCAGCTTTCGAGTCGAGAGGCAATATTTACGCTGTCGCCGATCACTCCATATTCTAAACGGGTTGTGCCTCCCAGACTACCCACCATAACAGGCCCTGTAAAGATGCCTACTCGCATTTTTACGGCCGGTAAACGGCGTGTGAGCCAATTTTGATTCATTTCTGGCAAGCGCGAACTGATAGCTAGAGCGCAAGATACGGCAAGGCGAGCATCTTCGGCAATTTCTTCTGGAGTGGTGCGGGGAATGGGTACGCCAAATACTGCCAGCATTCCATCTCCGGTAAATTTATTAATCACGCCTTGATGTGCTTGGACTTCTTGGGCCATTGCTGATAAATACTCATTTAACCAACTCATGACTACTTCTGGCGGTAGTTTTTCGGAGATTGTACTAAAACCCTGCAAGTCGGTGAGGATGATCGTAGCAGTAACTTTTTGCCCTGGCAATAACCCTGATTCGAGCAGATGGACGCGCTCTTTCCACAAGGCATTTGCGATCGCCGGTGAAGTTTGTTGTCCTAATAATTTCATCACAATCCCTTGCTGTTGCCTCGACTGCTCGTATTTATAGGTAACTGCGACTCCTGCGGTGATTAAAAGTGCCATAGCAGGGGAAATTATAGGTATCCACCCCTGTTGTATGAAGAGGAAAAAGGTGAATCCGAATAATGAGCCGCAAGCTGCGATCGCGATCGCGATCAAATTCAGCGATTTTTCTAGCCGCCAAGCTAAACAGCCACCCACTGCACTCCACACAGCGAGCCAGAGAATTTCTTGCCATTCGTCCCAATACCAAAATAGCCCTTGGCCGTCTAAAACTGCACTGAGAATTTGGCTGGTGGCAGTTGCATGAATTAATACCCCAGGCGTCGGGATATTACCGTTTTTAGTAGCGCTATAAGGGGTTGAAAAAATATCTTTTACAGTTGGGGCTGTAACGCCAATTAAGACTATTTTACCTTTTACCAATTTGGGGTCAACTTTGCCCTCCAAAACTTGAGTTAGTGTCACGGTTTCTGCTATATTTTTAGGAGTGCGGTAATTGAGCAATATTTGATAGCCTTGGGCAGGAATGTTCTGATAACCTCCTGAGTTGGATCGCAACTTGGAAAATACTGTTTTATTTACCAGGAATTCATTGTTTTCTGTAGCTTTAGATTCTATTTTTTGGCTCTCAAAATATGCAAAAGCTAGCCGGGTGGAAAATGAATAAAACGTGTTTTTACCATCGCCAATAGAAATCACATTGCGACGCACTATACCATCTGGATCGAGATACAAATCATTAAATCCTACCCGCTGATCGGGTATGTTGGGAGGTGGCTGCACTCGATCGTACTTTGAGTATCCGATGAAGGTAATGGGAAATACTTTGGGGTTTTTCAGTTGAGTTGCTAATTCTGCATTCCCCGGTTCGTAGGGAATATCACGAATTATATCCATGCCAATAGCTGTGGGTTCCAAACGCGCTATTTCGGCGATCGCTTTTGCTAAAACGCCATCAGAAATTGGCCATCTGTTTAAAGCACTAATGTCCCGATCGGTGACTTCAACTATCAGCAACCTGGGGTCATGGCCCTGATCTGGCCGCAACTGCACCATGAGGTCGAAAGCATTTAATTCTAGTGGCTGCAACCCGCCTAAATGCCGCATTCCCAATAGAGTTCCGGTCACGACAATCCAGATAATAGCAAGAGGTTGCAAGTCAGCGAAGGGGAAGGAATGAGTTAAGTTTTTCCAACTCCACCCTCTCTCCTTCAACTGACGATGAAATTGATGAAATAATTTGGGCATATTAATAATTGTTGGTTTCAACAATCTAACATTGGCGCGCTCGTAAATGCCCCTTACTGATGCCAAAATTTTAGTTTTCTTGTGCGGTTTTGGCGATCGCACTTAACTGCAATCCTTGAGGATAGCTGTTTTCTTCTTTGCTGCGCTTGATGTCGGCGATTGAAATCTGGGGCTTGAGGTATGTTGCCAAAACTTTCACCACGTCGCCCCGATCGATCGTCCCTACGACTGAACCAATGGGCGAGAGGACAATGATTCGGGGGAGTTGTCGGGCTTCCATGCTGTTAATCACGTCTGCGATGGATGCTTTTTCTGAGACTGTGGGGGTTTTTTCCAGGGGCTTCAAAATGTTGTGCAATGTCTGAATTTGCCACTGACTGCGCTCTGTGAAGCGGATATCGTCGATCGACACTAAGCCCAAATCCCGCCCGTTGGTCGCAGCGATGTAAAATGGAAACGGATTGACTTCTAATAAATAGCGATCGGCAAATTCTCGCAAAGTCAAATTTGCATCGACAACTCGAAACTCGCGGCTCATTGCATCGACGGCCTTAGTTTTGATCAGCGCTTCTTGCAACGAAGTAAAGCGGCTGTAGCTACTAGCATTGCGAATCGCAAACCAGCCGATCAGCGCCATCCACAAACCGCCGTACTGGCGTGCTAACACACATAAACTGACACCGAAAGCAACGGCCAACCAACCCAAAACTTGTCCTGTTTTTGCCGCCCAGCGAACGCCGGCAAATCGAGAACCGGTGATTTTCCAAATTGCTGCTTTTAAAACTTGTCCTCCGTCCAAAGGCAGACCGGGAATTAAGTTAAATAATCCCAAAACAAGATTGATTACTGCTACCCTTTCTGTGATAATTGATAGCAAACTTGTCGGGGGGAAAACTTGAGAGCCCAAACCGAGGATTAAAAACAGCGCGAAGCTGACGAGAGGGCCAGCAATGGCTACTTGAAAAGCTTGACCGGGAGTTTTTGATTCCGATTCGATCGAAGCTACTCCGCCAAATAAGAATAGAGTAATAGAATTAACTTTAATGCCTTGCGACATTGCCGCCAAGCTGTGCCCTAATTCGTGCAACAGTACAGAAGCAAACAGTAGCAAAGCTATTGCCAACCCGGCACTCCAAGACAGTGCAGGCCCCCACAAGCGGTAACTGCTGGCGTATTCGCGGGTTGCGAGGGCTAAAATTATAAACCACGAATAATCTATGAGTAGCGGGATGCCAAATAATGAGCCGATTCGCCAACCTGTCTGCATGAAAGTTTCCTGGGAAGGAGAGCAAGAAAGAGTTTCTATTATATCTTTTCTTCCCCTTGCCTTTCCCCTTCCCCTGATTTCTAAAGAACTCCGGCGTTACCCAAGCCCAAGATTACTCCAGCCCCGAGCAAGTGGCCCAAGCTGGTTGTGGCTAGCAATTCTGGGATGCCGAAGCCTTTGAACATTCCAGGTACTGCAACGGGTAAGGCTGGGCCCTTGCCTCGGTTTTCCTTGTTGATGCCGTAGTAGCCGATCGCGATCGCCAGCAAATTGCATATAATCATTGTCAGTCCTACCATTGGCGTCCACTCGGGCGTTGAGGGAGCGGTAGCTTGTACGGCTAACAGCAAAGATGAGTTAATCATGTTTATATGCTCCTGATTTCACAGATTAATTGAGTTACAAAATTATAAAAAGCATTTTGCATTAAACTAAGATTTGTTTTAATAGTTAACAATTCGTTGATATTTTGATACAAAGAAAGGAAGGGAGGAGCCGGAGTGCGGGTTAAAATTTGTGGAATTACCAAATTAGACCAGGGAATTGCGATCGCCCGTTTGGGAGCCCAGGCTTTGGGGTTTATCTGCGTGCCGGCTTCCCCCCGCTATGTCAGCCCAGAAACAATTCGCCTGATTGTCGAGCAGTTGCCGGAAAATGTCGATCGCATCGGGGTTTTTGCCAACACCACAATAGAAAATATCTGTCAAGTAGCGGCAGAGTCAAATTTAAGCGGGGTGCAGTTGCATGGAGATGAAACAGCGGAATATTGCGATCGACTGCGGGAGTTATTGCCGGGAATTGAAATTATCAAAGCCCTGAGAGTTAAGACTCCTGAAACTTTAGCCACCGCTGCTGTTTATGCTGTTCGTGTCGATACTTTACTGCTGGATGCTTACCATCCAGAGCAATTGGGCGGTACTGGTAAAACGATCGACTGGATGATGTTATCAGAGTTTAGACCGCAGTGTCCTTGGCTGCTGGCGGGCGGTTTAACACCCGATAATATTTTAAATGCAATTGATAGCGCGATCGGCAATAACTTCAGCGGTGTTGACCTTTCTAGCGGCGTAGAAATAGCGCCGGGAGATAAAGATTTGACCAAAGTTGCTCAGTTGTTTGCTAATTTAAGTCAAGTTGCTCATCATTGATAAATTGGCAATACAAAATTCGCGCTTTTTATCAGATTTATTCTTGAGTCTGCTTGGGCGAAGCCTGCCCTAGGCTAGGCAAACTTCGTTTGTAGAGTAGCGGTTTCAACCGCCGAGTTTCTTTATTAGACGAGCAATTGCATAAATCTTTGATTGATAGATTGACCGCAGATGAAAGGCAGATAAACACAGATAAACGCAGATATTTTTAAGATAGGAAATAGATTTTTGCAATTGCTCGTCTATTCTTTAGTCTGCGTGGGCGAAGCCTGCCCTAGGCTAGGCAGACTTCTTTTGTATAGTGGCGGTTGAAACCGCCGTTTATTCCCTTTATTCTTTATATCGGCGGATCTCAAAAGTGCGCTCGCCCTCCGGGTCTTCGTATTCCAAAACCAACTCACTAACCGTAGCACCGGTGGGGCCGCGGTGGCACCAGCTAATAATTCCTTCAACAGCTTTTTTGGATCCTTCAAAGACAGCCTCGACGCGGCCGTCGGGGAGATTTCTTACCCAGCCGCCCAGGCAGAAATACTTTGCTTGATTCCTCGTTGAATATCGGTATCCTACTCCTTGAACTAATCCCGAAACAAAAACGTGGACTCTGACGGGCAGGGGTGATTGGTTTTGCATAATAAACGGCTCAACTTACTGCTAACATCTGTTTGAAAATTTTAAGGATCAGTTTGATTATGTTAAATTTTAGTGCGATCGCGCTGCTGGGATTGCTAGTACGCCGCGTCACCCTGGCTTTTTCAACTATTCCCGATTTCACTGATTGGCTGGTTGCAGTTACGATCGCGGTGGTTTACACTTTGATCGCGCTTCCCATCGGTTTTTGGTCGGGATTTCTAAAAGTAGACGTGCAAACCTCTCGGCGTACAATTGTGGGAGTGCTCATTGGCTGTTTATTAAGTCCAGGTATCACCGAGGAAGTATATTTCCGGGTGTTAATGCTGCCACACCCGTTCGAGAAGGCTTCTGGGTTAATGCTGTGGTTTTGGGGATGCGCGAGTTTGGCGACTTTTGTAGTTTACCACCCGCTGAACGCGCTGACTTTTTACCCGGTTGGTCGATCGACCTTTATGAATCCAGTGTTTTTGCTGCTGGCGGCAATTTTGGGAGTTGCGTGCTCCATCGCCTACCTGCAAAGCGGTTCTATCTGGCCTGCGGTGGCGCTTCACTGGCTAGCAGTGACAGCCTGGCTGTTGCTACTGGGCGGTTACAGGAGGCTGTATGGTTAAATGTAAAAAGTCCAGCATCACTATTTTGTCGGGAGGATCTCAGTTGTGGGTATCATAGGAGCGATCGTAGGTTTTTTGGCAGGGGTAGCAGTTGCTTACTGGTTAGTGGAAAAGCGCTTAAAGAAGCAAAAGCAAGAATACTTGCAGCAAACTCACAGAATTAGTGAGGAAATAGAATTAGCTCAGATGTCTCGCGTGCAACAAGCTGTCGAATCTCAGCAAGGAGAACGGGAAAATCAGCTTAGAAAAGCTACTATCGAACACGAAAATTTACTCAGACAAGTTACTACCCAATACGAAAGCCAGCTCAAACAAGTTGCGAATCAATACGAAAATCAGCTCCAACAAGTTTTGGCAGAACGCGACAGTCAGCTCCAACAAGTTGTCAGCGCACACGAGCCTGAGCTGCGGCGACAAATCAGCGAGGAATTAGAAGCTGCTAACAATGCTAGTATCCAGCAAAATATCCAATCTTTGCAAGCAGAACACGAACATCATTTACTCAGAGTTGCTGACGAATTGCATCTAAATTATCAAGCTCAGATGGAGCAACATTTGCAAAACCTGCAAAATGAACACGAAATTCGCTTGAGGCAAACTGCCGAGGAATATGAGAACCGCGAGGTTGAGCTGCAGTTAAATATGGAGGCTTTGCAAGAGCAATACGAGAGTCAGTTGCAAGCGGCTCACGAGCAATTGAGAGTTCACGAAGCTCAGATGCAAGCTACTATCAGATCTTTGCAAGAGCAGTACGAAAGTAATGTACAACAACAAGAAGTCCCGGAGCAGCAGTTCAGTCAGTTAAATCCAACAGAATTTGCCGAAGGTTTATCACAAGAAGAAGTTTGGCAGGAAGTGTCAAGTGAGTTAAATCAAACAGAAGTTGAAGAAGAGTTAAATTACACAGATTTTTCGGAACCACAACCAATTGATTTACATCAACCAGAAGTCGAACAACAGCTTCCAATTGCCAGACAAGCAAGCTATTCCCTACCGCAGTTGATGGGATGTGTTCAAAGTCAGGACAAAGAAACCCGCAAGTTTGCAGCGTCTGCTTTAGGTAAAATGGCTGCTGCTAATGCTCTGAGATCCGAAGGTCAGCGAGCAATAGAAACCTTGGGAAAATTAGCTCAAGATATTCACCCGGATGTGCGCGAAGCTGCTGTGGAAGCACTAGCAATGATTAAGTCGGAAAAAGTGATTCCGCTGCTACAAAAAGCTTTGCGAGATATAGATAGCGGTGTGGCTAAATCGGCAAGTGCTGCGCTCAATAAGTTTAAGTTTTATCCGCGCACTCCGGCGGCTAAGCCGAAAACTGTTGATGTGAAGAAACCAAAGCGTTAAGTAGTTACTAGGATAAATATAGCAATTGTCAATTGCCTACAACACAGTAGGGATACAACATTGTTGTGTCCTTACCGAGGTGCTGTATTTCACTCAATTTCGATTACTACCAAAAACTTGGGAGGTTGGGTTGATCAAAGAAATCCAACTCAATTATTCGATCGACAACTAGCCCAATTCTTAGCAGCAATCACCGACACCCCGCCAGCCGAGGCCGATAGGGTTGATGATGCAGGGCCAACGGCTTTGGCGGCAATTTCGTCAAGTAAAATCTTTTTAAGACTGTGGTTTAAGTGATCTGTTGCACTATTCTTAAAATCGCTGCTTTGTACCGAGTATAAATTTGATGTCGCCGGAGTCGCTAACACCCACATCTAAGCGAATTAATCCAAAGGACGATCGCACTCTGACACCCAAACCAACACCCGCCCCAGTCCCCGGTTTATCCCTCACCGAAGCGGGTTTTCCGAGTACGCTATCTCCTGTGCCCAAATCCGACGCAAAATCAGCAAATATCACGCCGCCGACATCCCTGCCGACAGGAAACCGATATTCACCCGAAGCTAAAAAATAACTCCGGCCACTGCCAATATCCCCGCTATCGTAACCCCGCACGGAATTGCGGCCGCCGAGGCGAAAAGCTTCCGTTGGTGGCAAATCCCCGATTACCGTACCCGCTTGCAGGTTAAAAGCCAGCATTTCGGGCAAGGCCTCGGACTCGCTGATACCCAGCAAAGTTACTGGTACATATTGTATATAATTTACCAACAGGCGGTTGCTCACAATGTTACCTCCCCCAAGAGGTATCGATTGCTCGGTGCTGAGGCTGAGAATCGAGCCGCTGGTGGGGTTAAAGGGATTGTCCCGCCGATCGAGCATCGCACCAAAAGAAACAGTGTATAACTCGTCAACGCCACTACCGCTGAATGTGAGAGGATTGCCGAGTTCGTCGCGGCGGGCGATATTTAAGTTGCGATCGCGCGTGCTGATATTTGTATAATTCAGTCCCAAAGTCGATTGCCAATCGCCCAAAGGTCTGGTAAACCTGAGATTTCCCCCCATCCGAATTTCCCGAACTCGGTTCCCGTTGGGCAAATCAATATCTTTGTTGAAAATTTCCGATATTCTGCGATCGCCAAAAGCTCTCACACTGTATCCCAAACGGTCTTCCGCGGCAACGTAAGGGCTGACAAACTGGACATCGTACTGGATACCTCGGAGGCTGGGCTGAAGTTCCACCGCCAGCCGCTGTGGGTTTCTGCCGAAAGTTCGATCGGTATATGAAAGAGGAACAGCAACACCAACATCATCACTCAGACTGGCACTTACGCTAAAAGAGCGAGCCGATCGCTCTTGAACGTTGTAGATTACATTAACATCCGTGCCAACTTCTTCGATCGAAACCGTAACCTTGTCAAACAATCCCAATTGCTGCAACTGCTGTAAATCCGATCGTACAACTTCCCGGCTGTAGTTATCCCCCGCCTTGAGTTTGAGCTCGCCTCGGATAAAATCTTCCGAAATTCTGCCCTCAACCGGATTCCCTTTTTTATCAACAGCTTCGCCTCGGGAATTGACAAAGCGAATTTTCACCTCTGCAACGTAAACGCCCTCAGCATTGCCAGCTTGACTGATTGGTAGAGTACCGCCTAGCTGTCGGGCGTTGCTGTTTACTGCTTCGGGGATTTCGGCGTTGGCCGCGATCGTCGCCGGAGTTGGTAACAGAGATGTAAAATCTTTATGGTTGCTGAACTTGACTGAGGGCGATCGAACTTCTCCAGCAACAGCGATCTCATCGGATGCCGGCAAATCCGTCACAGTTGCACTCACCTCATCCTCCTCCCTCTGCGCCCTTGTGGGATAGGCGTCTCGCCTGTCAATCTCTGCGGTTCCTTCTCTCAACTCCACCTCAGCCGGTGCGACTGTCGGATCGATCGCCCGCGCCCCCAATTCACCACCAGCCACCGCCACCAAAGTCAAAAATGCAATAATCGGAATTCGCATAAACATAAAACTAAAGCATACTCAACGCATATTAACCAAAATTGGTCATGATGCCTAATCCCAAACCTGGATTTAATATCCCTCTATTCTTCAACCCGCGGAGGCGGGTTTTGTCTGTGTAGACGCGGTTTCAACTACCGTCTCAACCGCCGTCTCAACCGCCGTCTCAACTACCGTCTCAACTACCGTCTCAACTACCGTCTCAACTACCGTCTCAACCGCCATCTCAACTACCGTCTCAACTACCGTCTCAACTACCGTCTCAACTACCGTCTCAACCGCCCAAAAAGAAACCCGGTATTTTTGAGGCTACCGGGTTTCTGCGATGCTGAAATGTGGGAAAGTTCGATCGCGGGCGATCGTAAATTGGGGGCGGAAACTGCAACGCAATCCTTGGACAGAGTTACCCATCAATAGACTTTTTGGGTAACTCTCTAGCGAGTCTTTCAATAACGTCACTAAGACTGCTGGCGGTAAGCTGAACCCGCTGTTCGTCTAACCACTTAGTGGCAGTCTCAGTCAGACTCAGGTTGATCTTACGCTTAGGCTCGCTATAAATTTTTTTTCTCGACATTTTGGCTTTCCGCATTAATTCCGTATAGAATAAGGATAATGCAAAAACGAAGCAAAGTAAATGTTACTCAGCTTTAAGACGGAACTAAAACCCAATAACAGGCAGGTGTCTAGATTTCGCCAGCATTGTGGAGTCGCTAGACACGCCTACAACTGGGGTAACGCTTTAATCCTGCAAGCTTTGGAGGAAAGGGGAACCGACAAGACAGTCAAAATCCCTTCTGCCATTGATCTTCACAAGCGCTTAGTGGCAGAAGTCAAGCCATTGTGTCCGTGGTACTACGACTCTTCCAAGGCAAGCCCTCAGCAAGCTTTAGCCGAATTGAGGATAGCTTGGGATAGGTGTTTCAAAAAGGTATCTAAGCAACCTAGGTTCAAGAAGAAGGGTGTATCGCACGACTCCTTCTATCTAGAGCAAGGAAGCAAAGCAAAGCCAGGAATAAATAACGACGGCAAGCGGATTAAATTACCTAAGATTGGTTGGGTCAGGTTGCACGAACCACTACCAATTACTGCTTTTCACAATTGCGTAATTAGTCGTAAAGCAGACAGATGGTTCATTGCGTTTACAGCACTTCCGGCTGCTATGAGGTACACAGACAGTATCGAAAGTTAGGACAGGAAAGGGATACGAGTAAAACTGTGCTTCATAATAGCCGGAAGTG
>JARCMA010000123.1 GCA_030248405.1 Microcoleus sp. MP8IB2.171 | reverse complement strand
GGGGGTTCCTCCGGTTCTTGCTCCCCCCTTAGCAAAGGTGGCTGGGGGGGTTCTAAACCGCTCACACAGTCCCACAAATGCCGATTTTTCCCGCGAGCAACACAAATATATCGATATTTTTGACCGCAATCTTTCACAGCAAATTCAAACGAAACAGGCTCCAAAATTTCTGGGACAATTTGACGTTCCGACTGTTCCGCCGCCTCCGCAGCAATCCTTCTCCAGCGATCGACCTTTTGAGCACTTGGTTTGAGCAAAGTTCGATCGCTCGTTACCGGAACAATACTTGCCACACCCAACTCCGTCGCCTGTCTCACAACCTCGTCAAAGCCGTTTCCTTTGGGCAATGCCGCCATCAAAGTTACTTCCACTGGTAGCTCCATGTTTACAGCAATCTCCTCTGCTATCGAGGCAAATAACCCGGTTTCCCGTGCTTCTAGGACTGCTAACCACCAATGTCCCCGTCCGTCCATTGCAATAAATCGATCGCCCGCTTGCAACCGCAACACTCGATTTAAATAATGCTGTTGTTCCCTAGTTAAGTCGATTTGGCGATCGCAAATTTGAGGGGCAGTAATTGCTAATCTTTGTAATTGAGGCATTGAATTTGGGATTGTTCGTTTTCTATTAGAGATTTTTTTTATTTAACCGCAGAGAACGCAGAGAACGCAGAGGAAGAGAGAAAGAGAGGAGATAGATAGGCAGGCGGGGTTTCAACCGCTCATAAATAATAAAGGCAAAGCATTTACAACCAGATTTATGTTAAAAATCCAAGTTTTTTTTCTGCAAATGCTCTGCCTTTATATTATTTTTGCGTGAGTTTTATTTGATGCTAGCAAAAATCGAAAATTGCAAATCGGCTTATGCTTCCTCCTTAATCTTTTTTAAATAAGTGGAAATCGCTTCTGTAGCTAGCTGTGTAATTGGCTTGCCCTGACGGGCAGCTTCTTCCTTGAGCTCGTTGTAGATTTCATCGCGGACGCTAATTCGACGGCGGACTTTACCACCGCTAGCAGTGGCAGTCTCGTTTCCGTCATCGTTACTAGACGTAACTTCTAATTCATTAATCTCAGTTGTCATCGAGTCAGCAGATTGGTAGTTGGTTACAAATTGACGGATAGATTCTAACCCGACGCGATCGCAAAAATTGCCAAAACTCTCGCTCAGTTGCCGTTTTTGCTTGAAATAAACAAAAATCGGCTCCAGAAAAGCTTCAAAATCCTTGACGTGCAGCTTTTCCTCAATTGGTTTTGCTAGCCGCGTTTGGTCGGGAGAACCGCCCAGCCAAATCTGGTAGGATTCCGGGGAACTCCCGACAAACCCCAATTCTGCCATATAAGGGCGGGCGCATCCATTTGGGCAACCAGTCATCCGCACCACAAAATGCTCGTCTGCCAAGCCAACTTTGGTCAAAAGCGCCCGAATTCGCTCTAAAATGCTCGGCATCACGCGTTCGGACTCGGTAATCGCCAGCCCGCAAGTCGGCATGGCCGGACACGCCATCCCATAGCGTACTAAGGGGTCGATCGCAGTTTCTCGCTGAATGCCGCATCGATCGAGTATTCCCTGAATTTCCTGTTTGAGATCCGGCGAAATATCGTAAATCAGCACGTTTTGGTGTGGCGTCGCCAGTATCGGCAAGTTGTACTTCTGCACAATTTCCCGCAAAGCTGTTTTTAGCTGAAATGAACCTTCATCCTTAATCCGGCCATTATCCACAGAAATGCCGACAAACAGTTTACCGTCTCCCTGTTCGTGCCAGCCCAAGAAATCCAAATACTGCCACTCAGGCAGCGGTTTAAAGGCTTCTAGCGGCTTGCCAAAATATTCTGCTACTTTTTCGCGGAACCACTGTACGCCTTTGTCGTTAATCAGGTACTTCAGCCGCGCGTGCCGTCTGTCTGTGCGATCGCCGTAATCTCTTTGGGTTGCTACAATTGCCTTGACCAAATTGTAAACATCATCCTTGGCAACATAGCAAATCTCATCCGCAACCCGCGCAAAAGTCTCTTCTTTGTTGTGAGTACGGCCCAAACCGCCGCCAGCAAACACGTCAAAACCTTGCAACTCGCCAGCTTGATTGGTAATTACCACCAAGCTCAAATCCTGAGAGTACAAGTCAATTGAATTGTCTCCGGGCACGGTAACGGAACACTTGAACTTGCGCGGCATATAATGGCTGCCGTAAATCGGTTCTTCTTGGTCATCGCTAAAGATTGTGCCGTTGCCGTTTTGCTGTCTGGCGGCCTTCACTGCGGGGTCTTCCTCGGCCGAAACAGCTTTTTCGCCGTCCAACCAAATTTCGTAATAAGCACCGGTTTGCGGCGTTAGCAAATCGGCAACATTCTTGGCGTATTGCAGCGCATACTCATATTCTGGGCGATTTTTGTACGGTGCTGGCGGTGCCATGACGTTGCGGTTCAAGTCGCCGCAAGCTCCCAAGGTTGACCCCATATTTTTAATAATTGAGGAAAACACTGCTTTAAGATTTTTTTTCAACACCCCGTGCAGTTGGAAACCTTGGCGCGTTGTAACGCGGATCGTGTGGTTGCCGTATTCTTCAGATAGCTTGTCTAAGGCTAGGTATAATTGCGGCGGAGTGAACCCGCCGGGATTGCGGGTGCGGAGCATGAACTGATAGTCTTTTTCTTGTCCTTTAACTCGATTGTCGCGGTTGTCTTGCTGGTAGGAGCCGTGAAATTTGAGAATCTGAATCCCGTCTTCGGTGAAGTGGGTAGTTTCTTGTAACAGTTCAGTCGCAACGGGTTCTCGTAAATAGTTGCTGCGTTCTTTGAGACCTTCTGATTTAGAGGGCTTGCGGGCAACAGGGGTTGAAGTGGAAGATGTGATCATGGGAATGTATAGTGCCAGTTATAATTAGATACAGCCGATCGAATATTTCTTGACAATTTGACACTTGACAAATTTGCACTTGACAAATCTCCTCAGAAATGCTGTGTCGGATATGTTGACAACTCGGTTAACAAGTAAGTTAACAAGTAAGTTAATAACGGTAATCCGGTAGGAATTCTGATGTTGTTCAATTGTAACACGATCGAGCCGGGGCTGAAAAATTGTAATTAAGAGTTTATACTTTCGATCGCTTAAGTGTACGAAACTTTAGAAATAATTAACCTCAACCTTTGAAACTATGTCACTGTATGACGAAGACACATTTGTGGTTTTAGAAACAAACCAGCCAGAGCAGTTTTTGACTGCGGCGGAACTGTTAGAAAAGCTGAAAGCCGTGTTAGCCGAGGAACACGAAGATTTGCCGCAGGACTTGCATAAAATATCTGGCGTGGAAGCTCAAGCCAAGTATTTAATTGATACTTATTGTGAATTAGATGTCGGGCCTGGAAAATTTTTGCAGTGGTATGCAGTCCGTCTAGAAAAGTAATTTTGTCTCAGCAATTTTCACAGGCGAATATTTCACTTCTCGGACGCACTGCGACTCTGAGAAACCGGGTTTTTGGCGGTTTCTGCGCGCTAAAACGAAGTAGATTCGTAAAAAACCCGGTTTCTGCCAACCCTTGCGTAAACCCTAGACTACTGACTAATGACTACTGATTAATCTTCTAACTGTTGAACCGATGATACTTCAACTGCGGTAACATCGATCGTACCGGGCGGAGTCAAACGGCTAAAATGACCTTCCTCTATTTTCAGAGGTTCGCCGCAGTTGGCACACTGAAACTGAGTTTGATTTAAAGCTGTAAATTCGTATTGACAAACTGGACAATTGTCCTCAATTAAATTGCGTTTCAGCCACCACTGAAGCGCGAAAAATGCGACCACAGGCGTCAGCAGCAAAAAAGCTACTACAATCAACACTGATTTAACTATCCAACCCAAACCAATTGACACCAACAAACACGCGATGCCCAGCAGTATCAACCAATTGCTAATACGGGGTAACTTTAAAGAAATTTTGGGGGTGCCTTGGTTCACGGTGGTCTCCTTGGGTGTCTTTGCAGGTAGGCCTAACTCTATCCTACTCAGAAATTCAGGCGGTCGATCGAGTTAATTTTCCCATTGTACACCCAGAAACCGCTCTCTACGGCATAAGTTTATCTGAGTCAGAGGGTTGAAAAATTCCTTCTAAGGATTGACAAAGGGATTCAAAACTAAATCTTGCGAGGGTTTGTTCCCTCAACCAGTGGCGATCGCACCTTTTATCCTCTCCTCGCAGCATTTCCACACAAGCAAGCGCTACTGCTGCTGAATCTCGGTGAGGAACTCGCCACCCCAGTTTACCATCTTGCAGCGGATCGGCCGATCCGTCCGCGTCCCCCGCGAGCACGGGTATTCCGCAAGCTAGAGCTTCCAAATACACTATACCGAAGCCTTCCTGGGAGGGCATTACATAAGCATCCGCTAACTGGTAATGTGCTGCTAAATTTTCTGTCGGTACAAAACCCGCAAATATTACTTTTTCGGCAACTCCCAAATTGAGGGCGATTTTTGCTAATCTAGGGCGATCGTCTCC
>JARCMA010000122.1 GCA_030248405.1 Microcoleus sp. MP8IB2.171 | reverse complement strand
GCCTATGGATTTGTTAATTTCGACAATTTTCGAGCTCGACTATTAGCTTGCTTTTCTAATTAGTTTTTATTATCACCTCAAACCCAGAAGACCCCAGAAGACAGAATTCAGAATTCATAACACCCCATGCCCCAAGTCAGGGGTAACTGTCACGAAAAGAATTTTTTCGGCTCCACGATTAAAATTGGGAGTTTTCAACCTCGATTCTCCATCCTGTCGCACAGAATCCATTCTGGCTCCTGAATTCTGAATTCTTCTGTAAACTGATAGCGATCGTCACCATAATTGGAGCGGCTGGCATTAATGCGTTTGAGTGCGAATTTCCTGAAACAGCATAAGGGCAGGTGCTTTGTTTTTTCCTGGCGTTTTGTGCGATCGCGCTATGTGGTTATTTGACAGCAACGCTGGCAACATTTTTTGTCAGTCAGGATGCTGAGAGCGATCGAGCAGAAATAGCGGCTACACAATCAATTCAAGCTGTGGAAACAGAAATTACTGCACTGCCAAGGTTCAAGCCTGCTTGACGAAAAGGTTTAGACCTGTGAATTGCTGACCTTGGATTTGAGCATGAAGTCGATCGATCTCGATGCGATACTAGAGAAACGATGATGTCTGTCCAATTATAGATAACCTTTTACTCTAAACTATTCCAAGCGAGAGATGATATTTAAATTATTTAATTTTAATATCAAAGGACAACATAAAAACTAAATAAAAATAATGACCGCACTCATAAAAAATAACGGTGATGATACTAATAAAGAGGTTAGCTATTCTATTCAAAAAACTTCATCAATGCAAGTTCCCTCTAATCCTGGGATGCTGATGCTGGGAATTTATCGCGAAGTTATTCCCAGAGTTCGTAAGTATTTAAAATACTGGCATAAAGAAGCTGAAAAGATTCCCGATCCTGAATTGCGAAAACAAGCTTTACTAAGTATAAACAGTAAAACATTTCACTGTGAAGGTGGTTCTATCTATGGATTACTTGCCAAAGAACAAATTGAGCCAACAATCCGCTTTATTGTTGCTTATCAAACAATTAGTGATTATTTAGATAACCTGTGCGATCGCAGCACTTCCCTAGACCCAGAAGATTTCCGTACTCTCCATCAAGCTTGCTTAGATGCTTTGACACCTGATGTTGAATGCATTAATTACTACCACTTACGTCAAGAACAAGACGATGGCGGCTATCTCATTAAACTCGTAAAAACTTGTCAAAATGTCTTGAAAAAACTGCCATCCTATCAAGTAATTGCTCCCTGCTTACATGAGCTGGCTGATTATTATTGTAATTTACAAGTTCATAAACACGTCAAAGTTCAGGAGCGAGTTCCTCGGTTAAAAGCATGGTTTGAAGAACATCGCAACCAAATCCCTGAAATGAAGTGGTATGAATTTTCCGCTTGTACTGGATCGACGTTAGGAATTTTTTGTCTGATCGCCTATGCAGGCAATCCAAATTTTTCTAAGGAACTAGCTATAAAGGTTAAAAATAGCTATTTTCCTTGGGTTCAAGGACTACATATCCTACTTGACTATTTTATTGACCAAGAAGAAGACCGGATAGGTGGTGATTTAAATTTTTGTACTTACTACAAGAGTGAACAAGAAATAACAGAACGCTTCCTTTATTTCCTAAAAAATGCTGACAAAGCTGTTTGTCAGTTACCGGACAAACACTTTCATCGAATGATAAATCGAGCTTTACTAGGTGTTTACCTAGCAGATAAAAAAGTGAATGAACAGAGAGATGTCAGAAAAACTGCTAGACAAATTCTACGCTCATGTGGTGGGTCATCACTCTTTTTTCTGTGGAATGCTATAATTATGGATCGGCTTCGGTATCAACAAATATTTGTGTAAGTCATTGAAATCAATTCATACCTTTTATTACATTTACAGGAGAAACTCATGGAAAATACATTGTTCGATCGCACATTCCGCGACAGCGAAGGCAAAATTGTTATAGCTCAGATGCCCAATCTACCACTGAGTGTCGGGATTGTAGCTACTTTATTAACGCTCATTGTTACAACAGGTAAAATTAATTTAGGGTTGGAGCTAGTAGCCTTTGGCTCTTTGTTTACTTGGGCTTGGGAAGAATTATTTCAAGGCGTTAATTACTTTCGTAGAGCATTAGGTTTGATTGTGCTTGTCGGTCTGATTGCATCTAAAATTTTATAAGAAAGTAAACATAAATCAAATCAATAAGGTAGATATAGCAATCCTCGCATTATTTGTGAATTTCTTACTCCCTCCCCGCGAGTTCGGGAAGAATTGGGGTGGGGTAAAAAATTTACGACTCCTGCAAGGATTGCTATAGCACTTCTGACTAAAATGAGGTATCGTTCGTAAGTGGTAGGTAATTGTTAATACATAACTGCTAACCTATCACTTGCATACCCCACTTTTTTTGAGAAGCGCCATATATATTTTTATTCTGTAGGTTGGGTTTCGTTCCTCGACCCAATTTACTACTGAAGAATTTTGCAGAATTATTGGAAGCATCCAAAATATCACAAAAGGAAACTCGTAATTCGTAATTCGTAATTCACTTCGCAATTCGTAATTGGTAAGCGGTGGTGCAAGCACCCTGATGGGAATGCAGACATTTAGAAGAGAAAAATTTTGACAAACCTATGCAGAAAGGGTGATTTTAATTGTGCGATCGCTTGCTATACCTTAAGCACCTTAAGCTTGTAAATATCTACCTTTGAGTAGGCTACTTCGGTCACGGAAACCTCGATGATCGTAATGGAGCGATTTGTCGAGCTAGGGTTGATTAAACAGCTCGTCAGGATGCTGTATGCAGGAAAAATGGCGCTAATCGCACCACTCCCATAAGAAAGCTATTACAAGAGGATAGACACATGAAAATTCAGCTCAACACTGATACCAACATCGCAGGCAACGAGGCGCTGTCTCAACAGGTCGAAGCCATAATTAACGACACCTTAGATCGCTTCAGTCAGGATATTACACGGGTGGAAGTCCACCTTAGCGATGAGAACAGCAACGAGAAGTTTGGTGCTAATGATAAACGCTGTTTGATCGAAGTCCGTCTCGCTAACCATCAGCCGATCGCAGTCAGCGATCAGGGCCAGATATTGGAGCAGTCCATCAGCGGTGCTGCCGAGAAAATGAAAAACTTGCTAGACACTACTCTCGGAAAGTTGCGCGCTCGCTAAACAACTAATCTTGACCACATCTCTGAGGTCAACTATGACCGTCAGGGAAGTCAATCTCCGAAATTTCTCAGGACAAATCAGAAAACAGCAGATGTCCCAGAAAAGACATTCAGCCTGTCCTACGGCTGAGAAAAGTTTGAAAGAAAAATTTAACAGAGGTACACAATGAATTTATTAGCCATTGATGAATTAACCACTTTAGCCACAGAATCAAACTCAACCTGTATTTCGATCTACACGCCAATGGAGCGTTTAGGAGCCGAAACCCAACAAAATCCAATTCGGTTCAAGAATCGGGTGCGGCAAGCCGAAGAACAATTGCTGGCGATGGGAATGAGTGAACAGGATGCCAAAGAGTTGCTGCAACCGGTTCACGAGCTAGATACCTATGAATTCTGGCAGCATCAAAGCGATGGACTAGCAATTCTGCTATCTCCCAAGCAGTTCCGCTACTACTGCTTGCCGATCGCATTCCCAGAATTAACCGTAGTCACCGAGCGCTTTCATCTCAAACCATTGCTGCAACTGTTGTCTGGAGATGGGCGGTTTTATATTCTGGCACTAAGCCAAAATCAAGTTCGATTGTTTCAGGGAACTCGTTATCACGTCAACGAGGTTGAGTTGACTGATGTACCTACCAGCATTGCAGAAGCATTGCAGTATGACGATCCAGAACAAAGCTTGCAGTTTCATACGGCCAGCTCACAAGGCAGCAGTGGTGGCGATGGTTCTGCCATATTTCATGGACAGGGAGGCGGTAACGATGACCACAAAGATGGACTGCTGCGTTACTTCCGCCAAGTTAGCAACGGGCTAGAATCCTTCTTAAAAAACGAAAAAGCGCCGCTAATTTTGGCAGGAGTT
The DNA here is from genome assembly GCA_030248405.1 of Microcoleus sp. MP8IB2.171. Taxonomy (GTDB): domain Bacteria; phylum Cyanobacteriota; class Cyanobacteriia; order Cyanobacteriales; family Microcoleaceae; genus Microcoleus. The sequence goes on along the minus strand of JARCMA010000122.1, from coordinate 3,505 downwards.
GATTATCTATTGCCAATTTATCAGCAGGCAAACACCTACGCTCATCTACTGCCCGACGGCATCACAGGCAATCCAGAAATGTTGAAAGCGGAGGAACTGCATACCCAAGCGTGGCAGATTGTACAGCCTTATTTTGAGCAAGCAAAAGAAGCAACGATCGCCCGCTACCAGGAACTACAAGCCACCGAAAAAACTGCTAGCACGATCGAACAGGTTGTGCCTGCTGCCTATTTCCAGCGCGTTGAAGCGTTGTTTGTTCCCGTTGGTGAGCAAGTTTGGGGGGTGTTCGATCCAGATGCGAATTCGGTTCAGATTCACCCTCAACATCAGACAGGAGACGAAGATTTGCTGGATTTAGCAGCATTGCATACCCTGACCAATGGTGGTAATGTTTACGCCGTAGAGCCGGGAAATGTTCCTCAAGACAAGGCGATCGCCGCCGTTTTTCGCTACTGATGTCATACGCTCTGGTTGTTGCAAAGACTGTCTTTCATGCTGAAAAAGCGATCGGCTTGGTGACAGATTCTCTTTCTACAACTGTTCAAGCTCACGCAGCGGTGCAAACCCCTTTCCCATCGCTAACTTCTCCCACCATACAATCAGCAGGAAGCCTTTTTTGCGGATGTCCTTGCGTCAGGACTACCGCTCTTTGGGCCGGGAGAAATGTCTCTGAGAAAAACTCCCCCTACAGGCTCTACAATTCGTCTCTTTAGGTAGAAGACATGGGGAAAAGACAGAACAACCTTCTGGTTGATATTGAAGCTAGTTGGCTTGAGGTTTCGGTTAAGATATTTTGTTTTAAATCTCTGGGAGAGCAGTTATGAAAGGTTTAAAGGGAAAAAACGCACTAATTACTGGAGCGAGTTCAGGCATTGGGCAGGCGATCGCCATTCGTCTCGCTCAAGAAGGTTGCAACATTGCCGTTAACTATCGCAAAAGCTTAGAAGAGGCAGAAGATACTGAAGAAATAGCTCTGCAAAAAGCCTGTAGACAAGCCTCGGAATGCGGGGTTGAGACGCTATTAGTTCAGGGAGATGTCTCCAAAGAAGAGGACATCCTTCGTATGGTGAATAGTGTCATTGATAAATTTGGTAGTCTGGATATTCTGATTAATAATGCTGGGATTCAAACAGAAAGCGCATCCCATGAAGTGCCAACCGATGAATTCGATCGCGTAATTGCCGTCAATTTGCGAGGTGCATATCTCTGTGCGCGGGAAACCATTAAGCATCTGTTAGAGCAGCAGCGCTCTGGGGTGATTATCAATATTTCGAGTGTGCATGAAATCATTCCCCGCCCGATGTATATCAGCTATTCCATCAGCAAAGGCGGCATGGGAAATCTGACTAAAACCCTAGCGTTGGAATACGCAAACCGAGGCATCCGTGTCAATGCTATTGCGCCCGGTGCGACGATTACACCGATTAATGAAAGCTGGACGGACAATCCAGAACAAAAGGCAGTAGTGGAAAGCCATATCCCAATGGGACGGGCAGGCACGTCGGAGGAAATGGCAGCATCTGTTGCCTTTCTCGCATCAGATGAAGCGGCTTACATTACGGGACAAACGCTCTATATTGATGGTGGATTGACCCTCTATGCTGAATTTCGCGAAGCTTGGTCTGCATAAATTAACTTGGAGAAACTATTTGGAGGAAATAGGCGATCGCTTTCATTTTACCTAAACAAGAATTTTTTTTGGCGATCGCTTTCTTTACTCACCGGACACTAGACTAAACCGCACTAAGGTGTCATGCAGATATGATTGAACGTGGCGGCCAGGAAGGCATTGCGGAGGAGTTAGACGGCAAAGATCTCAAGTAGTGGTATCTTGCTGCATAACAATCAAATAATTCATTGGGGCGATGAACTTGACAGAGAAAAATCATCGATCGCGCTCACGTGACTACAAGCCAAAAATCAATAGTTTCTGCTATTAATGTAAGTCATGAAATTAATTAATTTTGTTGACATCTTATTCTGATTTTAGAGCGATTTCCTGGGCGGAAGTTTCCCACTTTTGCCCTTTTTTTGTGGGCATAAAATGGTATTTTCCAGCGCCAAGACGCTGTGAGCTATAGATGCCCGCATGACCTGAAAAAAGGTAGCTCATCACACAAGCGATCGCCACAAACACCCCAGATTCTAGTCCGAAAAGTTCAATTCCCATTAAAGTTGCAGCGATCGGTGTATTTGCAGCGCCGCCAAAAACTGCCACAAATCCCATTCCCGCCAATAAAGGTGCTGGTAATCCCAAGATTAATGACAAAGCATTACCTAATGTTGCGCCAATAAAAAATAGAGGAGTAACTTCACCGCCCTTAAAACCAGCCCCTAATGTCAACGCCGTTAAACCTATTTTTGCCATAAAATCCCAAGGCGGTAACTTAGTATAAAAGGCATCGACAATGGTAGGAATACCAAGACCGATATACTTAGTTGAGCCGATCGCCCAAACAGTCAATGCGACAATAACACCGCCGATTGCCGGACGTAAAGGAGGGTAGGATATCTGGGCTTTAAAGAAGTGGCTAATTTGATGAGTTAGTTTCGCAAAAATCATCGCTACAATGCCGAAAATTATGCCAGCTATAATTGCAGAAATTAGCCCCAGTGGAGTTATGCTTGGTACAAGCGGAGCGTGGCGGTATGCGGTGTGATGCAACCCCAGATTTAAGGTAATGCGATCGCCCACAACTGCTGCAACTAAACAGGGAAAAAGAGCGCTATGCTTAATCGTACCAATCGCTAAAACCTCTAAACCAAAGATAGTTCCAGCTAATGGAGTTCCAAAAACCGAAGCAAATCCTCCACTAATCCCCGCCATTAATAAAATTCGGCGCTCCCTGGGTTTAAAGTGGAATATTTTAGTTAACTGATCGGCAAGGGATGCCGCAATTTGTAGGGCTGTCCCTTCTCGACCTGCTGAACCTCCAAATAAATGGGTTAAATCTGTCCCTAACAGCACCATAGGAGCCATTCGTAAGGGAATAATACTTTGGGGATGATGAATCTCTTCGAGTAAAAGATTATTTCCGGCTTCTACTTTTTTGCCATATTTATGATAAATCCAACCGCTGAAGAATCCACCTAGGGGTAGTAAGGCGATCGCCCATAAATGAGACTCTCGCCAATTGGTTGCCCATTCTAAAGATGCGAGGAGAGCGGCGGAACCAAGACCGGAAAGCATACCAACGATACAAGAAATAATGAACCACTTGCTGAGTTGCGGAATGATTGTGAACTGCTCAAATTGATGGAGATGTTTCATAAGAAATGATTCTTTTGGATAAATTTTGGCTCGTTGCGATCGAGCCAAAATCTGCGTTAAATAGCGCCTTGATTATGAACCGCAGAGGGCGCAGAGGACACAGAGAGGGGAGAAGAGTATCAAGGGGATATAAAACAATACGGTTCACTTAACATATTTATGCCCCGGAGATCCCCCTAAATCCCCCTTAAGAAGGGGGACTTTGAGGGCATTCTTGTCCCCCCCTTTTTTAAG
>JARCMA010000121.1 GCA_030248405.1 Microcoleus sp. MP8IB2.171 | reverse complement strand
TTCGATCCTCCAGACTTATAAATGACAGGCTAAACAAGGCATTTCGTCGTCTTCGTCGTCTAATACTGATTCTAATACTTCTGCGAGACTATGTTTAGGTGAAGTTTTCTTTTCCCTAGCCATTGACTTTTCATGTTCAGCAATGATTTCATCTTTACGAGCAATTAACTCTAAAAGGGTTTCGCCTTGTGTCCATGTGTATGTTCTTCCATCTTTATGATCTTGCTCATAAGAAATCGCCTCTGCAAACTCTTTAGGATGTTTTTCAGCAAGCTTGACCCATTCATATTTACGTTGAAAAAAGCAAAATGAACAACCTGAACGACTACGCCAACTATAGTATTCAGGTAAACCAATTCCACTCTCATCAAGGATACGAAGAATGTCAGACTTAACTAGATTTTTTTCTTTAAAAGGATATACAGGGTAAATATTTGGTCTTGCAGACACATAACCTTCACGATTCTCATCTGCTCTTATACCAATGTAGCTAATAGCTCTATCGTCCCCGACGAACTGCTCTAACGGCTCTATCTTAAGTTTTCTGGTACACCATCTTACTCTTGGAGAAGGTAAAACACCATTAAAAACTTCTAGCCAATGGTCAAAGTCTCTTTCCGAATTTAGGTATTCAATTTTAATTCCTAATCGTGCTTTTATCCTTTCCAAATACTCATAGGTTTCAGGAAGTTCTTTACCTGTATCACAGAAAAAATATTCCATTTGCGGAATTTCTTTATGCATCAAAATTGCTAAGGCTGTACTGTCCTTACCGCCAGAAAGTCCTAAAATGTGCCTTGTCATGAATCAATTTCCTCACAAGCTTCAGAAATCAGAAAATATTCATAAATCGATTCTTCTAGCTCTTTCATTACCATTTCTCGATCATCCTGTTCTATTTTTGTTAACTCATCACTATAATTGAGTGACTTTGGCAGAACCCAATATTTATCATCTTGGATAAAGAGCTTATTTGGTGAAGATCGCTTTCCTGTTTTGACATTGTGCCGCCAGAGAGTGTTATAGACCATACCATGTGAATCATCAGTTTTAAAATGATAGAGTTGTTTCTCTAAAATCAAGCTGCAAATTTCTTGAGAAGTCATGGGGCGATTTGCTTCATTCATCACCGCTAAAATTGCCTGTGCGATCGTTCTTTCTTTTGGTTTTTTACTAGTTTCGATCGACAGATTATCAGTTTCTACGATATTTTCGACCAAATCCAATGGTTCATTTTCTATAGGTAAGTTTTTAGCCCGATCCAAATCTTGTTTTGATTTGAGGAATTCTACAAAATTAAGTACTTCCAACTGTTTGTCAATAGGGAGTTTTCTGATATTATCAACTATTGCTAGTTCGATGTTTTTTACCTCTAGTGCGCTCAAGATTTTCCTCCTTTAGATTCTGCTCTGTGAATGCCTTTTCAATATTGGGACTACTCTCAACTAGTTTAGCAACTAAAGCTTGTTGTAGTCGATCGAATTCTCTAGCCACAAATTAAGGTCTCGATCGGACAAATCAGTTAACTGAGATTTTGATGTAACAACTTGTGTCATTTTCTATTTACTCCCAAAAATCAATATTCAGCATTGAGTCAATATCACGGCTAAACTGCCATATGTCAGAGAATTGATAGCCATTTTTAGAGTATTCATCTCTAACTGTCCCCAAAGCTAAAAACCAAGCGTCATTAACCGCTTCGTCCCAATAGTTTTTGAGACTAGGAGTTTGCTTTAATCTCAAAGTTATCCGTCTGCGTTGCTCCCTAATCGTATTCTCCCATCCATTAAAACATTCAGGCATATTGATATACATCCGCTTGATTAAGTGAGCTAATAAAGTTTCTAATCTACTCTCTAGCTCCTGTTTTTCAGATCTTCCCAAACCCTCAATCTCCTCAATTAAATTTTCAAGATCTAAATGGTCAAAATCCCGATTTCGCAACTTGGCTACAGTTTCCTGAGTCCATTCCAAAAAGTCGCGATCGTATAGATCTTTTCTTGATACAACTGCTTGTGTCATTTTTATTGATACCTTTCCTGAAAAGCTAAAAACGAGTCCAACTGAGAATCCATTAACAAACATTGCTCTAGATGACGAATATCTAACTCAGGTAACCAGTTACTCACTGAAACCTCGACATATTCAGCATCCTGCAAGCAGTAAATACTAATTTTGCCATTCTCCCAAAACCACACTTCAGGCACACCAATTAATTGATACTTTCTGAGCTTTTTTGTGCCCCCACTTGTGACTACAACCTCTATACACAAGTCAGAAATATCTTTTTCTGTGCCAATGTTATAAGACAAATCAGCCTGAAATTCTGTACTCCCTCGCAATTCTTGCGTATAGGCTCCTGTAGCTACAAAACCTATACGTTTTAGCCCAAAATACAATCCTAGCAATAGCCCAAGCAAAGCCGTAATCTTTTCGTGCAACCGCCCAATACCCACGATTTCCAAAACTCTTTCACAATAAGACATCCGCACACCACCAATCTCATCAAAAGTAGATTGCAAGGTTTTAAACTGCTCCCAAGTCACAGCTTGTTTAATCAGATATTGGTCTTCTGCCTTACTTTCTATATTAGTTAAAGTTTGGATCATAGCTTTACTTTTGCTACTGAATCTTATGAGTATAGCTTGCTAAGTTATTGATACCTTTTCTGAAAAGCTAAAAACGAGTCCAACTGAGAATCCATTAACAAACATTGCTCTAGATGGCTAATATCTAACTCAGGTAACCAGTTACTCACTGAAACCTCGACATATTCAGTATCCTGCAAGCAGTAAATACTAATTTTGCCATTCTCCCAAAACCACACTTCAGGCACACCAATTAATTGATACTTTCTGAGCTTTTTTGTACCCCCACTTGTGACTACAATCTCTATACACAGATCGGAAATATCTTTTTCTGTGCCAATGTTATAAGACAAATCAGCCTGAAATTCCGTACTCCCTCGCAAATGTTGGGTATAGGCTCCTGTCGAAAAAAAAGCAATACGTTTAAATCCAAAGTATGAAATTAGATACGCACCAAGCAAAGTGCAGATCGTTTCATGTAATCGCCCAATACCCACGATTTCCAAAACCCCTTCACAATAAGACATCCGCACACCACCAATTTCATCAAAAGCAGATTGTAAGGTTTTAAACTGCTCCCAAGTTACAGCTTGCTTAATCAGATATTGATTTTCTGCCTTAGTTTCTACATTAGTTAAAGTTTGGATCATAGCTTTACTTTTGCTACTGAATCTTATGAGTATAGCTTGTCAGCTAAACAGACATTACGTTTCTGCGAAACTCCCGTACAGTTTCAAGCGGAGAACTCATCAAAAGACAACGGCATAACAACGCTAAATCTAAATTTGGCAAAAGATCACTCTGGTTCATTCTGACATATTGATGATTTTGTAAGCAGTAAACTGCGATCGCCCCATCTTCCCAAAACCATACTTCTGGCACATCGCGCAATAGATATTTGCGTAACTTACTGGGGCTACCGCTAGTAATTACAACTTCAATACAGAGATCGGGAATATCTTTATCCGTACCCAAACAATAGGAAAGATCGGCTTGAAATTCTGTGACATTAGGAATAATCTGACTGTAGGAACCGCTAGGAAAAAATTCAATACCGCAAATCTCAAAATAAGCAGTGAGTAAACTGCCTAGTAAACTGGTGTACATCTCATGGGCCTTGCCAATCCCCATAAGTTCTAAAATTCCTTCGCAATAGATTAAACGCAGATTGGGGACGTTCTCAAAACCAATCTGAATCGACTTAAACTGTTGCCAAGATATAGCTTCATGGGCAAAATGGCGATCGCAATTTCTCTCTAAGGATTGAACCATCACAGCTTACTCCTTAAGTGCTTATCAAGGACTTATTTGCTATCATACACTTTCCTTATTTAAAACTCTCTCAGCCAACTTAGCGATTAAAGCTTGTTGCAAGCGATCTTCATCTTCAATCATTAAACCGTCCAAGATTTTATCAACCAATACTTCAAGGCGATCGCTATCTTCTCGATCGAGCCAAACTAAGCGATGAACCTCATGCCCATCAGGGTGAGTAATAGTAATTCTACGTGCATCAAAGCTTCTATTGATGACACGATCTAGGGATGATTCTATTCCTTTTACTAAAGCTTCAAGATTGATAAATCGCCTTGAGAGATCGCTCAATTTGAGTTCAAAACTATTCATGTCTGCATCTGTCCAAGATTCCGCAGGCTTATCCGCCACAATCATCAGCAAAGACTCCAACCATTGGCGATCGCTTACGGTTTCATCGGCAGCAGCCATCACAAAACTCTTTAACATCCGCTCCGAACAATTACCCGTTAAACAACTTGCCCTCACTCGCAAATCTTCACGCAACTTATCTTCACCACTCCTTATCCCAAATGCATCATGTAAGAGATTTTGACAATCAGCAAGCAGTCGATCGTAAGCAGTTTGAATCTCGTGTAACACCCGAACTAGCTTGCTTTTAAACAGCTTGGCAGTGATGTTATCGCTATTATTGTCATCTCCATTGCCAGCTCCAATCGGCTCCATCCCACAGGCAACGGGCAGAGAAGTAAAAAGTAATCGATCGGGTTCTTGGGCCTTTAGCAAAGCCTGCACAACTGCCTGCGCCTCTGGACTAATGCGATGAGTTTTGGTGGTGTAAGTGGCTAAATTCTTAACAAATTGGAATAAAGGCTTGACCACTGAGAGCATCGTCACATTTCGCACTTTGGCAGACACCTTTTTAGGGTTCGGCGATTTTAAGATTGTCTCTAGTTCGCGAAATACTTTCGATCGCAAGCCCACGATTTCAAAATACTTCACAGAAAAGCGTTGGGGATGCTTAACCAACAACTCAAAATGTTCGGCTCCCAATAGAGGAATAAATGTCCCATCCTTATAGATACTGATGTCATCGTTATGATAGAGCAGTAAAGCCGCCAGCAAAATCGGGATCGCCCCACGCTTTACCCCGTAAGGAGGGGCTTCGAGTTGTTGGTAAAGTCGATCGAAGGTTTCAGGCTTCTCAAT
>JARCMA010000120.1 GCA_030248405.1 Microcoleus sp. MP8IB2.171 | reverse complement strand
GCCACCGAGTTGGAACCAGCGGGTGAAGTCCCACTGTGCTTCGGGGCCCCACAGGAATAGCAGGGAGTGTCCGAGGCTGTTGGCTGGGGTGGATACTGCTACGGTGAGGAAGTTGGCTCCTTCGAGGTAGGAGCTGGCTAAACCGTGGGTGTACCAGGATGTGACGAAGGTGGTGCCTGTTAACCAGCCACCGATGGATAGATAGGCGCAGGGGAATAGCAGGATGCCAGACCAGCCTACGAAGACGAAGCGATCGCGTTTGAGCCAGTCGTCGAGGACATCAAATATGCCTCTTTCGGTCTGGGCGCGTCCGACTGCGATTGTCATTGCGGTAAAATCCTTTTGCTTGTTAAAAGACCAAGGTTTCTAATTAAAGTTAACATAACTATATATTATAAGTTCATTAATTTTCAACTAGAACGGCAGGAGTTGATACAGAATCGCGATCGGTCGATAGCGATCGCGCTAGCAAACTGTGACTGATGTGGGCTAGTTGAATTAAAATTTGGCTTTAAGGCTGTTTAATCTTATGACTGCAAAAACAATGACCTCGATCGATTCTGTCCTGCGCTACCCGGTTTTGGGCTCCCGCCGCTTCAGCAATTACTGGTGGGCGACGGTGGTCAGCATGGGAGGGACTGGTTTCCTGCTGTCGGGGATTTCCAGCTACTTGCACGTTAACCTGCTGCCTTTTGCTGACCCGACTCAGCTCATTTTCATCCCCCAAGGCATTGCGATGGGTTTCTACGGTGTCTGTGGCGTGCTGTTGGCGCTTTACCTGTGGCTGACTATTCTCTGGGATGTCGGTGGCGGTTACAACGAGTTCGATCGACAAACTGGTAACATTCGGATCTTTCGCTGGGGTTTTCCCGGCAAAAACCGCAAAGTTGATTTTAATTGCAAGACATCGGACGTGCAATCTGTGCGGGTGGACATTAAAGAAGGTCTCAGTCCCCGTCGCAGTATTTATCTTAAGCTCAAAGACCGCCGTCAGTTTCCCCTGACTAGAGTCGGACAGCCGATTGCTTTGTCTGAAGTGGAAAATCAAGCGGCCGAATTGGCTCGATTTTTGCAAGTTCCCCTAGAAGGACTATAGGGATTTTCGATGTGCGATTTTAGATTTTAGATTGGTAATGTCTCGTAGGGTGCGCCGGGCCGCGCACCTTACCTACCTGGTAAGTGAAAAATATCGCTCTGCGAGTAAGCCCGTTACCAATTTTTGAATCTATCAATTAACAATACTTCGGATAGTTTTTGATTTCCAACCGTAGAATAAGGGTTTCAAGGCGATTAGGCAAGTTCGCTATCCAAGGAAAATCGATTGTTTCAGACTACGAACTAAAAACAGTTCGGACTATTGAATTAAAATCTTTAGTTGCAAAGTCCGTAATTGACTCAAAGTGAAAATACAAATGCAAATGCAAATCAAAATTCAGCGGTGGTTGTTCTCACTTTTAATAATTGGCGCGTTGTTTGTCGGAGGATGCGGTAGTTCTCCTGTGGCAAACTCGACTCCGACATCGAATCCGGCGTCGGGTGAAAATATTTCTTTGTCTCCGTCTCCTTCTCCTGCTGCTGTAGCGGCGAGTTCGCAATTTAGCAATTTGCCACGGTTGGAAGGAAAAGCAACGGTGGTGATGACGGTTAAAGGTGCTCCAATTACGATCGAACTCGACGGCACAAATGCGCCAATTACTGCGGGCAATTTTGTCGATTTGGTTCAGAAAGGAGTCTACGACGGGCTGGTATTTCACCGAGTCGTGCGCGAACCTCAGCCTTTTGTAGTTCAGGGCGGCGACCCCCAGGGCAAAGACCCTAAATTCCCTACAGCGCGACTGGGAACTGGCGGTTTTCTTGACCCGAAAACTTCGGCAGAACGCAGGATTCCTCTGGAAATTAAAGCTAAAGGTGCTGCAAATCCGACTTACAGCGCGACACTAGAAGAAGCTGGGGTTAAGGAGAAACCTGTGTTGATGCACAGTCGGGGGGCTGTTGCTATGGCTCGATCGCAGAGTCCTGATTCGGCTTCTTCTCAGTTTTACTTTACTTTGACCGATGTACCGTTTTTGGACGGTAGCTATGCAGTTTTTGGGTACGTGAAACAAGGGATGGATGTTGTTGATAAGATTGAAGCGGGCGATCGCATTGAGAAAGCTACCGTTACTCAGGGTTTGGAAAATTTTAAGGCTGGTAGCTAAAGGTAGTCATTAGTCATTAGTCAGCAGTCATTAGTGAATGGATGTTGTTGTTACTGGAATTGGTCTTGTTTCGGCTTTAGGTACTCTGGATGATGGCTGGAAAAGATTGTTGTCCGGGAAGTCGGGAATTCGACAACATCAACCTTTTTTAGAACTAGAACGGCGACCTTTGGCTTTAATTGGCAAAAAACCTGCCGATTTAATAACTTTAATTCGGCAGGTTTTAGCAGATGCTTTGCAAGATGCTAATTTGACTTTGCCTTTGCCTGATTGCGGGATTGCGATCGGTTCTAGCCGAGGCTTCCAGGCAAATTTGGAACAGTTAGCAAGCGAAGGAAGAAGCAAGAAGGAAGAAGAAAAAGGGAAGAAGAAAGAGGGAAGGGAATTACCGATTAGCAATGCTCAATTTGTGAATTTTTTGCCTCATATGGGGGCGATCGCGGTGGCGAGGGCAATTGGCTCGACGGGGCCTGTGCTGTCGCCGATGGCTGCTTGTGCCACGGGCATACAGTCGATCGCCCGTGCTGTTGATTTGATCCGTACTGGTGAGTGTCAGCGGGCGATCGCAGGTGCTGTCGAAGCGCCTATCACACCGCTGACTCTGGCTGGATTTAGCCGGATGGGTGCTTTGGCAAACAATGGGTGCTATCCGTTTGATGAAAATCGTGAAGGCTTTGTACTCGGTGAAGGCGGGGCTTTATTTGTATTAGAATCTGCCGAGTTGGCAAAGCGTCGTGGTGCTAAAATCTACGGTCGAATTTCCGGTTTTGGCTTGACAAATGATGCTTGCCATGCTAATGCGCCGGAGCTGGGGGGGGAAAGTGCGATCGCGGCGGTAAATCAATGTTTGAAACGGAGCAATTTGGCGGCGATTGATATAGATTTTATTCATGCTCACGGTACTGCAACTGAGTTAAATGACCGACACGAAGCACTGTTAATTGAGAAGTTATTTCACCGAGGAGTTGCTGTTAGTTCGACTAAGGGGGCTACGGGTCATACTTTGGGAGCTTCGGGAGCTTTGGGCGCGGCTTTTTGTTTGATGAGTATTAAATATCAGATGTTGCCGCCTTGCGTTGGAATGAAAAAACCGGGGTTTGAATTAGATTTTGTTCGCTGTTCGCGATCGGCTATTGTCAGAAATGCGGTTTGTTTAAGTTTTGGCTTTGGCGGGCAGAATGCTGCGATCGTTTTATCGGGCGATCGTTAATTTTTGTAAACTCGGTCGATCGGCATTTAAATTACACAATCTCTCTACAGTTAAAATCTTCTGAGGTAGCCGGAAAACCCCCCGCGAATCCAATTTAAATCTAAAAAATAGTACAATACTTATGTATTTGAGTCAATTAACTGAGAATTTTGGTGAGATTGCTGGTGCTGCTATGCTAGTCTGGCTCTGCATCCCGACGCTGATCCTTGCGTCAAAGCCTAGGAGGCTAGAAAAGAGAGGCAGATTAAAGCAGTATTGTATTTTATTAACGCACCGATGGTGATCGGCGAAAATAGAAAAAAGAAACTGTTTAAATTAACTCTCAGGTATTTTCACATGGATCTGGCCTCTCATCGATTTATGTCTTATTTTGAACCAGAGCAAGCTGCTCACCTTTGCCAAATAGCTGTTTTGGAGAGTTTTGCTCAGGAAACGCTGGTTTTTGAAGAAGGAGAAACAGCGGATTTTTTCTATCTAGTTTTAGAAGGTAAAGTCGAGTTTAGCAAGCGGCTTGAAAACAATAAATATCAAACTGTTGCTGTGGCTAAGCCAGACGATTATTTTGGCGAACTCGGAGTTTTAGACGGAGAGCCACGCAGTGCTAGAGCTGTGGCAGTTGCAGGCTCGACTTTGGCAAAAATAGCCCGTGAAGAACTAATAACAACTCTCCAGTTTGCTAAAGGCAGTTCGGTACTGCAAATGTTTAGTTTCATTACTAAAAATTTACGGGACACCACGGATCAATATGTTAGCCAGTTGGTACACAAACAAAAAATGGTATTGGTAGGAGAAATGGTGAGTACAATTATTCACGATTTCAAAAGTCCTTTTACCGGAATTAGACTCTCCAGTGAAATACTCAAAGAAATGCACCCAGATGAGGAAACTCAGGAGTGGTGTGAACTTATTCAATTGCAGGTTCATCGAATGTTGGGGATGGCTGAAGAAGTATTAGAATTTTCGCGCGGTAATTCTGTATTAAATAAAAAACCAGTTAATCTAATTCAGACGTTGCAGCAGTTTGAAAAGTTGAACAGAGTTTATTGTGAAGCAGCAAAAGTAGATTTAACAGTACGGGTGACAGAAGTAATAGTGGAAGCGGATGAAAATAAGATTTTGCGCGTTTTACAAAATTTAGTTGGGAATGCTGTTGAGGCTTTTGGCGGAAGAGGGGGTCGGGTGGAGATTGCGGTGACACAAAGTGAGGAGTGGGCCGAAATTAGCATTTACGATAACGGCCCAGGCATTCCACAGACAATTAAGGAAAAGTTATTTGAACCGTTTGTGACTTATGGCAAGCGGACTGGTACTGGGTTGGGAACGGCAATTGTTAAGTCGATCGTTGAGGCTCACAAAGGGAAAATTACTTATGAGTCAGAGGACGGAAAAGGCACAAATTTTTACATCAGCTTGCCGAAAAGCATGGCTTTAGCAAATAAAAATTAAGTAGGTAGGAAGATATATATTTAGGACTTTCTCACTAAGCCTCTGAGACTTGGTTGATGAATAGATATCTTGTTATAAAAAAATATTTTTCTAATAAACCGGGTTGAAGAGCGTAAGTCCTAATACTGTGTAGCGACTTGCAGAATCAAGTAGAATTGAATTAACGCAGTGCTAAAAATCTGATGCCAGTTACTATTCAAACGTTACCCGCAGAAGTTATCAACTTAATTGCCGCCGGCGAAGTGATTGACTCGATCGCCGCTGCGGTACGAGAATTAGTTGAAAATTCTCTGGATGCTGGCGCAACTCGTATCGTTGTGTCTGTTTGGCCCGAACAGTGGCGGGTGCAAGTTGCAGATAATGGTACGGGAATGGATCTGGAAAATTTGCGGCAGGCGGCTTCGCCCCACAGTACGAGCAAAATTACCACTGAAGCTGACCTTTACAAAATTGATACTTTGGGATTTCGTGGGGAAGCTTTGCACAGTTTAGCTCAGTTGGGCTGTTTGGAGGTTTTGAGCCGATCGAATGATTTAGGATTGAGGGATTTTTCGGAAAATCGAGAATCGGCGCAAACCCCCGCCAAATCATCCTTTAACAAGGGGGGAGTTGAAAATGATCGATCGGGGTGGCGGGTGGTTTACAACAACGCAGGCGAAGCTGTGGATGTGGAAACAGCGGCGATCGCTCCGGGTACGGTGGTGACTGTTGATAATTTGTTTGGCAATTGGCCTGTGCGCCGCAGTTTTTTGTCGCCGGCACAGCAAATGCGATCGATCCAATTAACCCTTCAGCAAATTGCTATTTGTCACCCGCACGTTAATTGGCAGTTGCGTCAAGGAAATACGCCTTGTTTGCACGTAACTCCTGGTAGCACAGCGGAACAACTTTTACCTCAATTCGTGCGCGGTGTGCGATCGAGCGATTTGCAGTATTTAAAGTTAGATTTGCCTGCGAGTCCTCAAAATCAGAAAGCAGCAAATTTATTGCTAGAAACTCAACTTGTTGGCGCTACAGTTAAACCTAATTACCAATTCCCAGTTGCTACTTCCCAATTCCAAATGCCCAATTCCCAGTTTTTAGAATTAGTAATTGGTTTGCCCGATCGCTGTCACCGCAGGCGGCCGGATTGGGTGAAAGTTGGGGTAAATCGGCGAGTTGTGCGATCGCCCGAATTAGAGCAAACTATTCTCAGCGCCTTTGCCCGCACTTGTCCGCGCGATCGCTATCCTGTGTGTTTTGTCCACCTGCAAATCTCCCCCTCGGAAATCGACTGGAACCGCCACCCGGCTAAGGTGGAAATTTATCTGCATGATCCGAGTTTTTGGCAAGCACAAGTTAGCGCAGCAATCGATCGGGCTTTGCACCTGAATGATGAGGTTTTGCCTGCTGCCCCAATTCCCGATCGCGTGGGACAATTGCTGAAGGCATCGGAACAAAAAAGTGCTTACAGTGTCGGGATTTCGGCTCGGCAGAATGATGACGGCGGCGAAGATGCAAAAGGTAATAAAATAGGATTGATGGAATTGAGGGCGATCGCTCAAGTTCACAATACTTACATTGTTGCGGAACATCCGAGCGGAATGTGGTTAGTCGAACAACACATCGCTCACGAGCGCGTTTTATACGAGCAATTGTGCGCGGATTGGCAGCTAAAATGTTTAGAAAAACCAGTAATTCTCAGTCAATTATCTGCACTGCAAATTGAGAATTTATCCCGCTTGGGTCTGGAAGTAGAAAGTTTTGGCGAACAGCTATGGGCTGCCCGCGAAGTTCCTGAATTGTTAGCCGATCGAGATGACTGTGCAGATGCGCTTTTTGAACTCAGTAAAGTCGCAGATTTACAAGCGGCTCAAGTTGCAACTGCTTGCCGTAGTGCTATGCGAAACGGTACTCCTTTGAGTCTTTCCCAAATGCAAAATTTGTTGGATGAATGGCAGCAAACTCGCAATCCGCGCACTTGTCCTCACGGCCGCCCTATCTATTTTGCTTTGGAAGAATCGACTCTGGCTCGGATTTTTCGCCGCAGTTGGGTGATTGGTAAAAGTCACGGGATTTGAAAGTTGATTTGACATCCGATGGCGTTCACCTCAATCTCGATGGGAAATATATCGTGAAGCTTTATTAAAAATAGTGGGTGATTTAGATCAAAAAAACTTAGAATATATTATTATGTAAATAATGCACTGTTTTTAAGATCTTTTTTGCAACAGGTAAGATGCCTGTTCCACCAGGAAAAATGCGGCAACAGGCAAGATGCCTGTTCCACTAGAAAAAATGCCTGTTTTACCATAAAAAAGGTTAATTATACCAGAAAAAACGGTGGAACAGGCAAGATGCCTGTTCATGATATTGGTACAAAATATTAATTAAAAATAAATCAATAATCAATATGGATTTTCCGATCGCCCGACAACTCTTTTATCGAGAAATAAATCAGCCTGATGGCTCGATCGACCTGGCGAAAGCTGCTCTTTACATGGCTTTGGAAGAATACCCAAATTTAGAACCCGATGAGTATCTCAACGCTCTCGACACGATCGCAGATGAAGTGCGCTCACGCCTGCCTGCACAGAATTATCCGCTGCGGATCATTCAAACTATTAACAGCTATTTATACGGGGAGTTGAAGTTTTCGGGCAATGATGCTGATTATTACGACCCCCGTAATAGCTTTTTGAATGAAGTGATCGATCGCCGTACTGGCATTCCGATCTCTTTATCTTTGGTTTATTTGGAGGTTGCTAAGCGGATTGATTTTCCGATGGTGGGAATTGGGATGCCGGGACATTTTTTAATTAGACCGGATTTTGAAGATGCTGGCATTTTTGTTGATGCGTTTAACGGCGGCGAAATCTTGTTTCCTGAAGATTGTCAAGCCCGACTTTCTCAAATTTATGGTCAACCTATGGAGTTGCATCCGACTTTTCTCGCTCCGGTAAGTCGCCGACATTTGTTGGGGCGAATGCTGGGAAATCTGAAGGCGATTTACTTGCAACAGGGAGATGCTGTGAGGGTGCTTTTGGCGATAGAACGGATTTTGCTGCTGTTTCCCGATGCGCTGGGGGAACGGCGCGATCGCGGAATTCTCTATTATCAACTGGGACGCTTGGTGGAAGCGCGCCACGATTTGGAACTATACCTGAGAAATGCTCCGAATGCTCCTGATGCTGCTAGAATTCGCCAATTGGTCGATCGGCTCGATCGGGATCTTTGAACTTAAATTCGCTATATGTCGCACAGCACACTCTAAGACATAAAAGTGACACTCAATAAACTGCTGCCCGACGACCAAATTTCGCTTTTATCATTTTTGCAAAGGTATCTAAAATTGTCAAAATGGTAACTATAACATATTAATCGCCAATTAACACCTATCTTTTGATAGGTTGAATTTGCTTGACTTGACTGTAAAATCATAGGTCATTTACGGAAATCCCGATTCGACTTTCCCGACTGATACCCGCACTGATACTCGCACAGACGAGCGATCTAAAAAGTATTTTGACGTAAAGAGGCACAAACTCATGAACTTTCAGTTTCAACAAGGTTATCTCAACGGAATGCAACCGCTGTCAGCCCATTTAACCAAAAGAATGTCAAAGTCTTTATCTTTAGGTTTGGCGCTTTTGCTGGGAACAAGTGCAGTATTCCTAAGCAGTGGCAAAGCCTTTGCATTAGATAATGTTACCGTAAAATACGGTGCTGTTGACGTAACATTACCGATGAGCGACTTGCAAAGCTTTGCACAAACCGGCCAAGCATCATCTCAACTGCAAAGCGTTCTGAATCTTGCGAAACAAACTCCCGAGTCGGTGCGCGAAATATTAACGCGAGAAGTGCCTTTAGATTCCCAATTGGTAGCGCGGCTAGCAAGCACTTATTTTGGGGAAATTGTTTTCAAAGAATTGGGCGAGGTTGCTTATGCGCCGAATGCTCGGCTTCAAAGCGTGCCCGCACTGCGCGATGCTTTAGTCGCAGCTTCCAAAGATGGCAAAATATCGCTGATTGAAGTGATGCAAAATTACAGCCATGCTGCCTTAGAAGTTAACGGCAATCAAGCGATGGCTATCTACGAGCGAGTGATTAAAGACGTGCAAGATTTGCAAGCTTTGTATCAGAATTCCCCGGCTTTGCAAAATACGGCTAACCAAGCCGTGAATTCGGCAAGAGAAATGATTTGTCAGCCCAATCCATCGGGAAGTGCGAAGTAAATAACTGAAGTTGCAGGGAATTGGGAATTGGGGATTGGAAATAGGGAACAGGTGCTTTTTTTCCCTATTAGCTCTCGTTTTCAGCTATTGCCAATTACCCATTACCAATTACCCATTACCCATTATACATTACCCATTTTTTGAGATAGTTGCTCGGCTACCCGCTTAAGTCGGCGCAGTTGGTCTTTCATATCTTTCTGCGTCCAAGGGGCTGCAAAGCGATTGAAACCAAATCTAATTAAAGGATTGGGAATTTGAAATTCAAAGCGGTTAATCAAGAGAGTTCCTTGGATTTGAGGCTGGCATTCCCAACGATCGCATCCTTTGAAAAATCCGTCAAACCCCCAAACAATTAAACCGGGTTGTCGCTCCAACACAACACTCTCTAAAGTGGGTTGCAAAACCGGAATTTTTATGATAAATAAGCTGCGACTTCCTACAGCCGTATCCCATTCGCCCTGGGGATCGCAGCGCAGCAGGGGATTGAGCCACTTGTGCATTAAAGTGCGATCGACTATACAACGCTCCACCAGAGTAGCAGCAGCGCGAATTTCAATGGATTGCTCGAAAACTTGACGAATTGACATGAGAACCTGCAACAAGGAGGGTATTACAAAACTTTGCTTACTTTATAGTCCTTTATTTACTTGTACCGTCAATTTTTCCAGAAATTAAAAGATTGACACACTCATAAATACAGTGTATCATCTTGAATTAAAGTATATATACCGATTATGCAGTTAGTCGAAAGGCACGTCATTAAACCAAATCATAGGTTTTATCGAGAAGCCGATCGACTATCTTGGCTATGCAAAAATTTTTACAACAGCGCTAACTACATCTACCGTCAAAACTTTTTCGCCAGCCAACAAACAAACGCTCTGGCTGTTTATCGCGCGCTCAAAACAAGTCCTGATTACAAAGCACTGCCCGCAAAAGTAGCACAAAGCACGCTCGGCTTAGTCCTCAAAGCATGGACTAGCTATTATCTGGCGGTGCGAAACTATCAGGAAGACACCACTAAATTTAAAACCGCACCGAAAATCCCTCATTATAAAGGTTCAAGAGAGCGAAAAAGAGAGGAAGGGCGCTATGTAGTTGTATTTAATTGTCAAGCTGTCAGCAAAAGATCCTTAAAAAAAGGATATGTTCGCCCCTCTGGGACTAATATTTCGTTGCCATCAAAAGTCACCTCCATTCTGGAAATCCGGATTGTTCCCAAAGTAGGTTGTTATGTTGTCGAGGTGCTCTATAAGAAGTTAGAACAGCCTTTACAAGTTAATCAGAGATTAGCTGCCATAGATTTAGGATTAAACAATCTGGCAACATTAACCTACAATGTTCTTGGGTTAGTACCGACAATCTACGACGGACGGGCTGTTAAGTCAACCAATCAATACTGCAATCAAGTTTCATCGCCATTGAAATCATTGCTGCCCGCCGCAAAAACCACTAAAAAACTCGCCAGATTGTGGCACAAGCGTAACTGTAAAGTGGATTACTACCTCCACACGACGAGTTCCGCAATTATTAAAGAACTCGTCAATCATCAAATGGGCTTGCTGGCTATAGGCTGGAACCATGATTTTAAAGATGGGATTAATACTGGTAAGGTTAATAATCAAAATTTTGCCTGTATTCCCCATCGCCGATTTCGGCAAATATTGCAGTACAAAGGACAACTTGCGGGAATTCAAGTTGTGTTAGTTGAGGAGAGTTACACATCCAAATGTTCAGCTTTGGATTTGGAACCAATTCAACAACATTCCGACTACATTGGCAGTAGGGTAAAAAGAGGATTGTTCAGAACAAAAACTGGACAACTAATAAATGCCGATGTAAACGGTTCTTTGAATATTGGCCCAAAAGCAGTCGGAGATGGGTTGATCCCAAATTCGATAGAGGGTTTTGTAGTTAACCCAGTACGATTAAAAGTGTACAAACATTAAATTTAGGCGATGTCTAGATTTTTTGGAACTATTCTTAAAGTTTCGTCTTCTCCTAGTCAAATCTGACGTTAACCTGAGAAAAAAATGAATGAAACTTGGCAAGAAATAACTCAACCGATATCGGGCCCCATAGCGGCTTTGTCCGATCGCATTTTGGCCCAGGCCCAGCCCGGGAATGCCCTGACAGATGCAGAACGCGGAATTAACAATTTCCTTCAGGGCTCAAACATTGAAAATCTCCTCTGGGCCGTCGGTATCCTGCTCATTGGCTTGATAGTATCAGCCCTCGTCTCATCTGTAGTGGGGGGATTGCTCAAGAAGACTACGCTGGACAATCGGCTGGCTGCTTGGATTACAGGCCGCCCAGAAGGAGCTGGAGCCCCGCAAGTGGAAAAATGGATTTCCGCAGCGGTGTTCTGGATCATTTTTGTCTTTTTCCTAATTGCCTTTTTCAATCGGCTGAATCTAACGGCTGTCTCGCAACCCCTCAATACTTTTCTGAATCAAATTACCGGTTTCTTGCCGAAGTTAGCCGGGGCGCTAATTTGGTTGGGGATTGCTTGGGTGTTGGCAACTGTCGCCAAAATGGCCGTATCGCGGGCGATGCGGGCTTTTAGCGTGGACGAGCGCTTGAATCAGGAGGTGGGAACTGTGCCCAGCGAGCGCCCTTTGCTGCTGAGCGATACTGTGGCGAATGCGCTGTACTGGTTCATTTTTCTGCTGTTTTTGCCGCTGATTCTCGACTCGCTGGAAATGCAGCAGGCTCTGCTGCCAGTTAATAATTTACTCAACCAAATTCTGGCGGCCATTCCAAAAATTCTGGAAGCTGTGCTGATTGGGTTTGTCGGCTGGCTGCTGGCTATGGTGGTGCGGCGGATTGTCACAAATCTGTTGGCTGCTGCTGGGGCGGACAATTTGGGCGCTCGGTTTGGAATTTCGCGGACTTCGGGCGGACAATCGCTGTCGTGGATTGTCGGGACGATCGTCTATGTTTTGATTTTGATTCCAACGGCGATCGCAGCTCTGAACGCTTTGGACATTCAAGCGATTTCGCAGCCTGCAATCGGGATGCTCAACGACATTTTGGGTGCGGTTCCCAAAATCTTCACGGCGGCGCTGATTCTGGCGCTTGCTTACATTTTGGGGCGCTGGGTAGGCGATTTAGTTACTAATATCCTGACCGGAATTGGCTTTAACAATGTCTTTTCTTGGTTGGGAGTGCAGCCACCGAAACAGTCGCTGAGGCTACCGCCAAGTTCGATCAATCCGGAGGCAACGATTCTTCAGGAACCCGAACTTCCAGCCCGCACGCCTTCTGAGTTTGTCGGCATTGTGGTGCAGGTGGGCATCCTGCTGTTTGCAGTGGTGGCGGCTACCGACGTGCTGCAAATTCCAGCGCTGACGGCGATTGTTAGCGGTATTGTCCTAGTTGCAGGCCGGGTGCTAGCCGGTTTGGTGGTATTTGCGATCGGCTTGTACTTGGCGAATCTGGCGTTTAGTTTGATTGCCAGTTCTGGAACTCGCCAAGCGCGGCTTTTGGGCCAAGCGGCTCGGATTGCGATTATTGCCTTTGTTTCGGCCTTGGCGCTGCAACAGATGGGCATTGGCAGCGATATTGTGAATTTGGCTTTCGGGCTGCTGCTTGGGGCGATCGCAGTTGGCATTGCTCTAGCTTTTGGTTTGGGCGGGCGCGAGATTGCGGCAGACCAAATTCGCGAATTGTTAGCGTCTTTTAAACAAGATAAGACGCCACGTTTGTAATTCTATAAAATGGCGTTTGTCAAGTACAAACGCCATTTTTTTTTGATTAATTTCATTGTGAGGGTCGCGAAGCAATCGCAAAGCCTTTGAATTTGATTTGAATTTGAGGATACATCTATAGAACCCATTTGACATCTAAGAAGAGGGTGCAAGCCTTTTAAGCATCAGTCGAATAAAACAAAGGTTGAGCTTGGCAGTCGCATTATCCAAAGTTCTCTCAAAGTTCTTGACTAAAATTTTGCATCTTTCCACCCAAGCATTTGACCGTTCTCTTCCCCCACCTGGCTCTAACCGGTACAAATCCGGATTTTCCCTGTACTTTTTTGTCTGGTTTTGATGGTTTTTTCGAGAGTTCAAACTTGATTTTCGTCATAATTTGTGGATAAATCTTTTTTAATTCTTCTGTGAGATGTTCAGGGTGATAGCCGCGATCAAGTAGGAACGTAATCTTGGGAATATTTACAGGTTTAGACTTGAAATAATCGATGTTTTTACTCAACATCTCAATCAAACCAGCATCATCTGATACGCTAGGTTTTGTGCAGTGGGTAAAGAAGGGAAACCCAAGCGTATCAACCGCTAAAAATACATATCCTGATTAAGCAACTCGCTGATAGTTTGGCTCCAAACTCTACTTTTTTCCCTGCTTTTCCTCTGACAATGGGACGGATATGGGGTTGGCTTAAACTTACTATTCTCTGCTCAATACTTTGTTTGTTATTTTCAAATAACCACTGCTGTTGGCGATAGACTTCTGTGAGGACTAGCAAGGTTTTAGATCAATACGGTTTACTTAAGGCTTGGGAGGCTTTAAGATATTAAAAACAGGAGCATTCATTTTTATTCCAGTACCTCTGTGTTTAACTTTTTTAGATTT
>JARCMA010000119.1 GCA_030248405.1 Microcoleus sp. MP8IB2.171 | reverse complement strand
TCAAAATGAGGCAAGAAAAACTCATCTTTAACTCTGGTTGAATAATCGATCACTCCCGATCGTCAAAAAGCGATCAATTATTCAGCAAGCCCTAAATAGAGTAGATTGAGAATCAGGTTCGCCAACTCTTAACCTCGCACTTCTGACCAATGACCAATCACCAATGATTAATGAAATCTGACTGTCAACTGTCAACTGTCAACTGTCAACTGTCAACTGTCAACTGACTAATGACTAATCATAAAATTGCTGTAATTGTGCTTGCAGGCGGTCAAAGTTCGCGGATGGGTAGGGATAAAGCTTTGCTGGAAATTGAGGGCAAATCCCTATTGCAGCGGGCGTGCGAAGTTGCAGCAGTTGTAGGGCCAGCAGTTTATGTTCTGACTGCTTGGCCCGATCGCTATCGATCGACCTTAACCGAAACATCCCAATTTCTGGTAGAGTACAATCCGGGCTCCGGGCCATTGGTTGCATTGACTCAGGGATTGACAGAAATTGCCGCCGAGTGGATTTTACTGTTAGCTTGCGATTTGCCTTTGTTGGATGCCCAGATTATTCAGAATTGGGCAACTCAGTTAACAGATTTTCCCCCATCAACTTTAGCAGTTGTGCCTTATCAAAATTCGCGCTGGGAGCCTTTGTGTGGCTTCTATCGCCAACAATCTCTGCCCAGTTTGCAAAGTTTTATTGACAAAGGGGGACGTTCCTTTCAAGTTTGGTTAAATCAAGTCTCCGTAATCCCTCTACCTGTAGGGGAACGAGAAGCAGTAATGTTATCCAATTGCAATACATTAGAAGAGTTTGAGCAATTAAAAGGTAAAATGGTTGACAGTTGACAGTTGACAGTTGACAGTTGACGGTTGACAGTTGACAGTTGACAGTTGACGGTTGACAGTTAACTGACTAATTACTAATGACTACTGACTAATGACTAATTACTAATGATTAACGAATATTGGTTGCTCGATCGCAATATAACTTTCCTCAATCACGGCTCTTTTGGGGCCTGTCCGATTCCCGTACTCGAAGCGCAAACCATTTTTAGAGAACAACTGGAAAGAGAACCTTTGCGCTTTTTAATGCGGGAATTTGAACCCTTGTTGGATAATGCAAGAAATCAGTTAGCAGCATTTATCGGTGCGAGTGAGGATGAATTGGCTTTTGTCCCGAATGCGACCACGGGAGTAAATGCAGTTTTGCGATCGCTCCGTTTTTCTCCGGGCGACGAATTGCTAACTACAAATCAGGAATACAACGCTTGCCGCAACACACTTAATTTTGTAGCCGAGCGTACAGGCGCTAAAGTAATAGTAGCAGAAGTCCCCTTTCCAATTGAGTCACCCGACCAAATTATTGAAGCAATAATTAAGTGCGTTTCACCGCAAACAAAGTTAGCCTTATTAGACCACGTTGTCAGCCAAACAGGTTTAATATTTCCCATCAAACAATTAGTCGGCGAGTTAGCTAACCGTGGGGTGGATGTATTAGTAGATGGAGCTCACGCGCCGGGAATGGTAGCACTGAATTTAGATGAAATTGGCGCGGCTTACTATACGGGAAATTGCCACAAGTGGCTGTGCGCGCCAAAAGGTGCGGGCTTTTTATACGTGCGGCGCGACAAGCAAAATGCCATTCGCCCAACTACGATCAGTCACGGTGCTAACTCGCCCCGCGCTGATAAATCGCGCTTTCAATTAGAATTTGACTGGATGGGAACAGTCGATCCTAGCCCCTATTTGTGCGTGCCTGTAGCTATTGATTTTATGGGTTCTTTGTTGAGTGGCGGCTGGCCGGAATTGAGGGCAAAAAATCATGCTTTGGCGTTGGCGGGGAGAAAAATATTGGCGGACAAATTAGATTTGCCGCTGCCTTGTCCTGATGATATGGTGGGTTCAATGGCTGTTGTGCCACTGGCAGACTCCCAGTCTGATGTGGTTGCAAAGGGAGGAATTCCACCTTTGCAAGAGGCGCTGTGGGAGATTTTTAAAATTGAAGTTCCGGTGATTCCTTGGCCGGATGCTAGTAAGCAGTTGGTGAGGGTTTCGGCTCAGTTATACAATACTTTGCCGCAGTATCAATATTTAGCTAAGGCGCTGGTTGAGCTGACGAGAATTTGAGCTGGATCTTCCCGAAAAGAAACATCACACCCAGCTACAAACAGTTATATGTTTGTAGTTAGAGTGTCGGTTCTCATAGTTTGGATGAATACAGAGTAGTTGTCCTTACTATAAACTTCGTAAAGGTTATATAAATAGGCACAATAAGAGTAAAAATCCTGCAAGGAATCACCTTTATTCCTATTTAATTTTGCTACTATTTACCTTAAATAAAAAACTCCAAAAAAAACAGCTCTAAAACCCCATAAGCCTCAACTTCGCCCCTCCGCCCAAACCGAATAAAATTTGTAAATAACCCGCAAAATTTCCTAAGTTAAAACAGGGTGGTCAAATCGGATAGTGCACAACTTCCGTGCAACAGAATATAATGTATCCACACTTGCATTTTTGCAGACAAAACAAAGGAAATGAAAAGAGGCGAATACCATGTCCAATGCCATGATGGTAATTTACCCCTATCGCGAACAGTACACCTGGGTTTTTGACGACGAGCGAGTCGGACTTGTCCGAGAACCATTTGTTCAGGGCGTCCCCGAAATGATTAACGCGCTTGTCGCAGACATTCCCAATGCCGCTCAAGGTTTCCGACTTTTATTTTCAGCCAATCCATTTCCCGGATATCAAGCAGAAATGCTGTGGTTGAAAGCAGAATACGGCGGTAACTGGTATCGGTGGGAATCGAAAAATCTCGAAGGCTGGCTGTGTCCGGCTATGTTCAAATACTTTCCAGAAGCACCGCCCAAGTTTTACTGCAAAGCTGAAAAACTGCAATAATCAACAGCAAGTCAATGAAAAACTTGTCAATTTTTAAAAGAGACTTTGTTACACCAGTCGATAAAACCTCTCGAAAAAAGCCTAAATTATTCCTGTATATATTTTGGCTATTTTTCCTAGTTTTCACAGCGGCAATCTCCGCGACAATGGGGGCAATTACCGCTCTGTTAGCTCCCGTGGAACCGCCGATTATCAATAGAGTATTAGAGGCTACTGGCTTTGACTATCTATCCTCCAACCGCTCTGGATACCGCCTGTCGCGCTCAGTTAATATCTTGATATTGGGAATTGACGGGGTGCCGGAATCTGTCGCCAATGGCCCTAAGATTTTTGAGGGGCGCAGCGATACAATACTCTTATTTCACCTCGATCCTAGAGATAAATCTATTAGTTTGCTTTCAGTTCCCCGAGATACTAAAGTCGAAGTTCCCGGAATTAGCTTAAGAAAAATTAGCGAAGCCAATGCTAGGGGAGGAGCAGCTTTGGCGACGCGATTGGTTAGCAGTATGCTGAACAATACGAGAATTGAACGATACGTGCGAGTCAGCAGCAATGCGTTTCGGGAATTAGTCGATTTGTTGGGCGGAGTTGAGGTATTTGTACCTCGCTCGATGTCGTATACAGATACCGCCCAAAAGTTAAAAATAAACTTAGCCAAGGGATGGCAAACTCTCAACGGAGAACAAGCAGAACAATTTGCTCGATTTCGCAACGACGGTTTAGGAGATATCGGCCGCATTCAGCGACAGCAATCTTTAATTCAAGCTATTCGGGATCGCCTCGCAAGTCCATCAGTATTGGTGCGCTTGCCACAAATTGTGCGATTGATGCAAAAATATGTGGATACAAACCTAAATTATGAGGAAATATTGACGCTGGCAAATTTCGGTTTGCAATTGGAGCGAGAGAATTTTAAAATGGTAATGTTGCCTGGAAGTTCTAGTTCAGAACAAGCCGATTTGAGGAGTTATTGGATTGTAGATGAGATCGGTCGCGATCGCATTATGACACAATATTTAAACCCGGGCGTGCCGGATTTTGCACAAGAGCGACTTCGCAATCCAAGCGATCCCATTTTGCCCAAAAACCTCAAAATAGCTGTCCAAAACGCTTCTAACAAACCGACAACCGCGAAAACCGTTGCTGAATTTCTCCGAAAAAAGGGCTTTTTTAATGTATCTGTAGTGCAGGATTCGCCCCAGAAGCAGCGTCAAAGTCAAATTATTGTTCAGCAAGGCGATTTAGAGGCAGCGAATCTACTGCAAAAAGAGTTAGGCGGCGGTAAAATTGAAGCATCTTCTACCGGTGAAATCAATTCTGACTTGACACTTCGCGTTGGCGAAGATTGGGTAAAGCGATTTTAATTAGTCATGAGTCAATTACCATGAGTGCAATATCTGTGAAAAGTGTCTTCCGAATTTTCCTGAGCCTGTTTCTAAGTTTAGTGTTGGCTTTTGGGTGGGTTCTGCTGAGTGCTACTCCGGCATTTGCTCTGCCGAAAACAAATATTAATTACACAAATATTAATTTGTCCGATCGCGATTTTTCCAACTCGGATTTAGCGGGGGGAACATTTGTCGCGGCCCAAATGCGGGGAACAAATTTTCAAGGTGCTGATTTAACCAATGCAATTTTGACTAAGGGAGTTTTGCTAAATGCCAACTTGTCAGGTGCCAACGTCTCCGGTGCTTTGGCAGATAGAGTTACATTCGACGGCGCTAATTTGACGAATGCTAATTTTACTGAGGCAATTATGACTCGAACTCGGTTTTTTGATGCTGCAATTTCCGGAGCTGATTTTACTGACGCGATTATCGATGCTTATCAAGTGAATATCCTGTGCGAAACAGCAGATGGTGTCAATCCCGTGACGGGAGTTTCTACCCGCGAAAGTTTGGGATGTCCGTAGGAATTCACACTTAAAAACAATCCCTGGGTAATTATTTGATTAGATGCACCTGTAGCGAGGTAAAATACAGACATTAAAGCCCCTCTCCTGCAAGGCGAGCAGGGTGGATTAATTGTCGAGAGGCTAAATCAAGGCTATGAAGGCTATTGGCGGACATTATGCGAAGGATTTAACAGGTTTATCTTGACTAGATAAAT
>JARCMA010000118.1 GCA_030248405.1 Microcoleus sp. MP8IB2.171 | reverse complement strand
TTGGGGGTTGCCAACTGCGGGGACAAATTGCCAAGTTCCGTTGAGATAGATTTGGTCGCGTTTGTTGTCGATCGCCCCGACGGCCACAGTGGTAAGATTGGGGAAGCCGATCGATATCGCTGAGTTGCTGGCTAAGTTGGGATTTTGAAGCGCGTAACCGACGAATCCAAAGAGGATGGCGGCTGCGAAAAATAATCCGATAATTTTGGCCAGCTTGTGATTCACTTTAAATTGCTCCCAAAAATTAGATCATCCAATTTGTCCCTTGATCTATGATAGCAGTTGATTCAGCACCAATCCCACAGCCAATCTGTCTCTGGGAAGATGGCACAGGGCCGACAAATGTGGTTTTGTAAAAAAACATAGATACTTAGTTTTAAGTTAGTTTTCACACGGTTGTTTCATCGACATAAGCAATAGTGCGATCGCGCCATCGCTACAGGTCAACAAAAATGAGTCGGTTTCAGGTCTTGCCCTTACCCATTAAATCTTACAGTATTGCTACATTTAGTGCCGGCACGGCTTTACTGCTGACAACTGTGTTACTGTTTTCCTTCCAGGCAGCTCCTACAATCTTCTTACTTTTTGGGGCTGCAATGGTTAGCGCTTGGTATGCTGGCTTAAAGTCCACAGAACAAGAAGTAGAAATAGAACGTAAGATTATTTCAAAAGTAATTGACACGACAGCGTGTTTGATTGTAGTTCTCGACAGCCAAGGACGGATTGTCCGCTTCAACCAAGCTTGCGAAAAAACTACAGGCTACTCGACAGCAGAAGTTGTCAATAAATATGTTTGGGATTTGTTCTTGATCCCAGAAGAAATAGAGCCTGTTAAAACAGTTTTTGCCAAACTCAACGCGGAACTTTTTTACAGCGAATATCACAACTATTGGCGCACTAAAAATGGGGATAAGCGCTTAATTTCTTGGTCGAATACTGTGACGACAGATGGCGCGGGTTTGGTAGAATATGTGATAGCAACTGGCATCGATATTACTGAGCGCAAAGAAGCAGAAATAGCCCTAGCTTTATCTTACGCTCAGCTAGAAAACCGCGTCAAACAGCGCACAGCAGAACTAACAGTAGCTAAAGAAGCGCTGCAAGCTCAAGAAGAACGATTTCGCTGTTTAAGTTCGTGTTCGCCTGTGGGCATTTTTATGGCAGATTTTGAGGGGCGCTACACCTATGCAAACCCTCGCTGTCAGGCTATTTGCGGCTTAAGTTTGACAGAACTTTTAGGAGACGGTTGGGAGAATTGCATTCACCCGGAAGACTGCGATCGCGTATTAGCCCGATGGCTGGATTATACTCGGCAAGGTGGGGAATATGCGATCGAGTATCGCCTGCAAACACCAGAGGGGATTGTGCACTGGATTAACGTTTGTTCCTCGCCGATGTTCTCGGACTCCGGCGAACTCATCGGATACGTGGGCACGGTGAGAGATGTCACGGAAAGACAACAAGCGCAAGCAGCTTTGGCAAACAGCGAACAGCAACTGAGAACGCTGCTAGAAAATACGCCAGATATCATTATCCGCACTGACAAAGATCGGCGTTATATTTATGTCAATAAAGCAGTTGAAAGAAGCCAAGGAAAACGGCTTTCATTCTTCCTGGGTAAAACCAGTCAAGAAATAGGAATGCCGCCGGAACTGTGCCAAATGTGGGATGAAAGCCTGCACAAAGTGTTAGAAACAGGTCGGGAAGAAATCATCGAATTTCAGGCATTTTCAACCAACGGCCTCCGAAGTTATCAATCCCGCGTAGTTCCAGAATTTGACAAAAATGGTGTACCAGAATCGGTTTTAATTGTCGCCCGCGATATCACAGAACTCAAACTTGCAGAAACTCAAAGATTGCAGTTAACAATCGAGCAAAGAGCGAGGGAAAAAGCCCAAATAGAACAGCAGCGATCGGCATTTTTAGCTGAAGTCAGCAAAATGTTGGCTGCTGCGTTTGACGGGGAAACGGTGCTGCAAAAGGTAGCAGAATTAGCAGTAAATTCGATCGCGGACGGGTGCTGCATTCATTTGACCGAAACCGACTCAAAAGTGCGTCTAGTCGCTGTGGCTCACGCAGAACCCTCTATGGTTGAGACTATTAATAACTTCAGCATCCGAAGTTTGAGCGCCGACAATGCTGTTAACGGCTATCCGCTGGTAATCCGCAGCGGAACATCCCAACTAATTACCGAAGTGGATGAAGAGATTCTAGCAGCAGGAGCGGAAAATGCAGCAGAAATGGAAATATTGCGTGAAGCGAAGCTATCCCGTAGGGAATCGCTCAATATCGGATCTCACGCTTGCGTACCGCTGAAGGCCCGCGGGCGGGTAATGGGTTCCATCACTTGCTTTACCTCAAAGTTCGGGCGCCGCTACAGTGCAGAAGACATGGCAATGCTAGAAGATTTAGCATACCGCGTGGCGATCGCCCTAGACAACGCCAGACTTTACACAGAAGCGCAGGAAGCACTATCTCAAACATCGCAATCCTTCGCCTTAATTGACTCGTTATTAGAAGCATCTCCCCTAGCGATTTGCTTTCTGGATCGCGAAATGCGCTTCATCCGTATCAATCAAGTTTTAGCCGAACTCCACGGTTTGCCCGCCGAACAGCATATTGGTAAAGACTTCCGCCAATTGTTTCCAGAAAGCGCCGCCAAATGGGCACCAATAATTCAGCAAGTTTTAGAAACCGGTCAGCCTGTTTTAAACGTAGAAATTAGCGGCGAACCTGATGGGAAACCGGGATATTTCGGTTACTGGATCGCCAACTACTACCCAGTAAAAAATGAAAGGGGAGAAATAATCGGAGTTGGCCTAATTATCACAGATATTACCGCAGCAAAACAAACAGAATTAGCTTTGCGGGAAAGCGAAATGCGCTTCCGCAGCGTGGTAGAATCTAACATGATTGGCATCGGTTTCTGGGATGTCAGC
>JARCMA010000117.1 GCA_030248405.1 Microcoleus sp. MP8IB2.171 | reverse complement strand
GGGCAATGCTGACTTACGGTGGGGAAGCACCCGGTTTCCTTGATCCCGGCCATCCAGACGCCGTAGATTATACTGTTTCCGTCTATTTGGACTTGCTCAAGCGCTACGATGTGGACGGCGTACAGTTGGATTATGTGCGCTACGGTGGGCCGACTTGGGGCTACAATCCGACTGCGATCGCCCGTTTCAACCAGCAAAACGGTCGATCGGGCAAACCCGCACCCACAGATCCCGCGTGGATGCAGTGGCGGCGCGATCAGGTGACAAATTTAGTGCGGAAGCTTTATGTAGAAAGCCTTGCGATTAAACCGCGTGTTAAAATTACCGCCGCCACGATCGCCTGGGGAGACGGCCCAACAAACGATGCAGGGTGGTATCAAACGCAGCCTTACAAAGAAGTATTGCAAGATTGGCGCGCTTGGCTGGAAGAAGGGATCGTAGACATGGCGATGCCGATGACTTACCAGCGCGAGTACAAACGATCGCAAAAACTCGCTTATGACAACTGGATCGAGTACGCCAAAGACCACCAGTACAACCGCCAAATTGCGATCGGGCCCGGCAATTACCTCAACTACATCGAAGACACCCTAGCGCAGGTACGCCGCGCCGAACAGCCTTCTGCGAAAGGGAATAACCTAGCGGGTACGGTGCTGTATTCCTACGCTAGCAGCAACGTGTACACGAATGTGGAACTGCGATCGGGTGGCAGCGGTGATTTGCCCCGCCAGCCTTGGAAATACGTTCCTCAAAGCAACGATTTGTTTTACACCGCGCTTTCGCAGCCGAGTCAATACGTTGATGCTGCGACGGGCAAAACCTATGAAACTCAGCCTGTGTGGGCGACAGCAGCAGCCGTTCCCGATATGCCTTGGAAGTCGCGGCCGACTACAGGTGCGATCGCCGGAAATTTGCAGCAGTGCGCTCAAACTTGCGACGGTGCGAACTTGACATTGCAGGCGATCGATGCTGCTGGCAAGGTGCGCCAAATGCGCGCCGATGGTAAAGGATGGTTTGGGGCGATCGAGCTTTCGCCCGGTTCTTATCAGTTGAAAGTTGACGGGAGTCAAATTCAACAAACAGTTAATGTTGTCGCCGGTGAAGTAACAAAAGTGAATTTCGCCAGCTTGTAGCGTTTTTCTACTCGTTACCAGGCTCTGCCTGGTAACGCAGATCCGGAGGCTCTGCCTCCAATTTCCATAAAAGCTTGCGAGGCAGAGCCTCTAGATATCGGTTCCCAGGCAGAGCCTGGAAGTTAAATCAGTTAATATCATAAGCTAAAATAAAATCATCCCACATCAAATTATAAATTTATCAATCGAGATATGCTAACAACAGAAGCTGCTTTCACGCTCCGTAAATGGACAGTTAAAGAGTATCATAAATTGGGAGAGATGGGATTCTTTCACCCAGAGGAACGAGTCGAATTACTTTCAGGAAATATCATCAAAATCCGTGCAAAAGCAACTGCTCACACCTCCGCTTTAGGGCGTACAGATAGATTGCTGCAAAGCCTTTTTGCAAATCTGGCGTGGGTACGAATGCAAGATCCGATGGCCCTTGATGACAATTCCGAACCCGAACCAGATATCGCCGTAGTCAGAATTGATCCTTTTGACTATGCGACTCACCATCCGACTCCCTCAGAAGTATATCTAATTATCGAAGTGGCAGACAGCAGCTTAACTTTCGATCGCGAAATTAAAGCCAAAATTTACGCGCGATCGGGAATTGCCGATTATTGGGTGTTAAATGTGGGCGATCGACAACTGCACGTTTTTCGAGAACCCGCTGAAAATGGGTATCAAAGCGAAGTAATTCTTGGGGAAACTGCGAGCATTTCACCGATCGAATTTCCCGCTTTCAATATCGAAATTCAGGCAATGTTGCCCCCTCTGGTATCAAATTGAAAACGGCTGTATCAATTGTCTTCATTTGTGAATTATGTTTTTTTTGTTAACCGCAGAGGGCGCAGAGGGCGCAGAGAAAGAGAATAGAAGAGATAGAGAGAATGGCTTTTATCTTATTCTTCAGTCGGGCGATTCTTCTCTTAGTTTGTGTAGACGCGGTTTCAACCGCCGATTCTTCTCTTCCCTTCTCTATTCCTAATCACTTTCCAGAATGCTTGCGAGCAAAGCTTGCTGAGCGTGCATCCGATTTTCTGCCTGATCCCAAACGCGCGATTGACTGCCTTCAATCACTGCATCGGTAATCTCTTCATCTCGGTGTGCGGGCAAACAGTGCAATACAATTGCATTCTTATCTGCTAACTTCAGCAATTGTTCATTTACCTGATAGGGCTCAAACAAAGGAATCCTGATTTTTGCTTCCTCTTCCTGTCCCATACTCGCCCAAACATCAGTATAAATCACTTGAGCATTCTTAGCAGCAGCTTCCGCATCAGCAGTTACAGTAACTTCTGTTTTTCCCTGAGCAATTGCCTTAGCTTTTTCCACAATCTCAGAATTAGGTTTGAAATCTTCAGGACAAGCAATTCTGACATTTATCCCGGTCATTGCACAGCCCAACATCAGCGAATTTGCCATATTATTGCCATCGCCAAAATAAGTCAAAGTCACCCCTTCCAACTTGCCAAAACACTCTTTTACTGTCATTAAATCTGCCAGCACTTGACATGGGTGTTCGTCATCTGTCAGCGCATTAATCACAGGAATTTTCGCATAATTGGCAAAAGTTGCTAAGTCCTTTTGCTCGAAAGTCCGAATCGCCAAAATGTCTAAATATCTGTCTAAAACCCTGGCTGTATCTACCAAAGGTTCCCCGCGGCTGACTTGGGTAACGTTGGGATTGAGGTCAATCACTTGCCCTCCCAATTTATACATTGCTACCGTAAAACTTACCCGCGTTCGCGTTGAAGCTTTAGAAAATAACAAGCCGAGAACTTTATTGCGTTTCAGCTTGACCATTCCCGATTTTAAACTGGCTGCTAGATCCAGCAAATAATTTAATTCGTCAATGCTTAAATCTGCCAGACTTAATAAATCTCGCCCTTTTAATGAATCCATGCTTTCCCCCACACACAAATTTTTAATGGTGTCTTAAATCTTAGCCCGCAGAGGCGGGTTTTGTTTCTGTAACCCCTAGTTGACTCCGCCCAAAAACGGATACCGTGCCACGTACACTCCTAATGGTCGATATTAAAATTTTAGACTAAAGTTCAAGCTCCCACATTCAATGCTGCAAGTAAATCTAAAATCTAAAATCTAAAATCGACTGACATCTGCGGGTAAGGTTTATGCGGGCAATTGCTCGATCGCGCGATCGATCGAATCGCAACCTTGTTCAACCGTTTCTACCACAGCCAACACGCCCCGCAATTCCCCAGCGCCGGGGAAGCCCTTAGCATACCAGGTTAAGTGCTTGCGCGCTTGGCAAACACCGCTTTCACCTTTATATTCCCACAAAGCCCGCAAATGTTCCTTAGCACATTCGAGCCGTTCAATTGGTGTCGGAGCTATCTTTTCCACACCAGTTTTCAAGAAATAATCAACTTCTCCCACCAAAAAAGGATAGCCCAAAGTTCCCCGCGAACACATCACTCCATCAGCGCCGGTTTCTTCCAGACATCGCATCGCTGCTTCCACTGAAAAAATATCCCCGTTAGCAATAACTGGAATCGATAAAACTTCTTTCACTCGGCGAATCCACTCCCATTTTGCCGGGCCGGTGTAACCTTGCGATCGAGTGCGGCCGTGCACGGTAATCATTTTTGCTCCCGCATCTTCCATCCGCTTCGCAAATTCCAAAATATTAATTTCTTTGTCAGTCCAACCGATTCTAGTTTTAACCGTAACAGGAACATCTACCGCTTCCACAACAGCCCGCACAATTGCCTCGGCCGTTTCCGGGTCTCGCAGCAGGGAAGAACCGCCGCCGTTTTTAGTAATTTTGTTAACCGGACAGCCCATATTAATATCAACTGTATCTGCTCCTTCTGCCACTGCTTTCTGGGCCGCTTCTGCCAAGAAATCCGGCCGGCAGTCAAACAACTGAATGCTAATCGGGCGCTCGTTTGGATCAATTTCCATAATTCTCGGCAATTGCTTCACGTAGTGCAAACCCGTAGCGTTCACCATTTCGGTGTACATCATCGAATCCGGCGCGTAGCGGCGCACCAAGCGGCGAAATACTAAATCAGTAACACCTGATAAAGGCGATTGCAGGACGCGGCTTTTTACTTCCAAATCGCCGATTTTGAGCGGAGTTGCTAATCTTTCTTTTAATTCTGGAGATAAAGTAAGCATAGTCGATCGCACTTTAATTCTAATATCTGTATATTATACTACACTTCCGATACTTGACAGTTGTTAATTATATTTTTAGCCGATTATTGAGTGGCAGCTAAAAGTATATTTAACCTGACCGCAATGCCTATTTTACACATCCCGATCGCCCGAATTTGAATATTGTGAAACCAGGGCCCAAACGCCAACGCCGACCACAGTTAAATCTCTGTGCCGCTTCGATCTATCTATGGGGTGTGACCATTAATGAGGGATCTACCTACTAAGACTGTTGCCCAAGTCATATTTTTATTGTTTAATTCTGCCGAATGCTCTGACTGCCTTCTGTTCCGGCTGCCTTCAGACGACTAATGCTTAAATTTATTGGGATTCTGCAAAAGCCGTACATCAGATCGTTTTAAACTACAATTGGTGGATTCCTGACGACGCCGATCGAACATTAAAAAAATTGTAGAGAATTCCTATGGATGCCACAGCACTCTGGCAACGCTATCAAGACTGGCTTTACTATCACTCTGGATTGGGACTTTACCTCGATATCAGTCGCATGGGATTCGACGACGCTTTCGTCGCCACAATAAAACCCAAATTTGACAAAGCTTTCAAAGATATGGCAGCTTTGGAAGCAGGTGCGATCGCCAATCCCGACGAAAACCGCATGGTTGGCCACTACTGGCTGCGAAACCCCGATTTAGCTCCCACTCCAGAATTAAAACAAGAAATAGTCGAAGGGATATCACAAGTCGAAACATTTGTCAAAAAAGTTCAAAACCGCGATATTAAACCACCCTTTGCTCCGCAATTTACCGACATAATTTCGATCGGCATCGGTGGTTCCGCCCTCGGCCCCCAATTTGTCGCCGAAGCTTTATCCCCAGACATTCCTCCCCTAGCAATACATTTTATCGACAACACAGATCCCGCTGGGATCGATCGCATCCTTAACAAAATCAAAGACAAACTCGCCAGCACCCTAGTAATTACAATCTCAAAATCCGGCGGCACCCCGGAGCCCCGCAACGGCATGATCGAAGTTCAAAAAGCCTTCGCAGCCCAAAAACTCGACTTCGCCAAACAAGCAATTGCCATCACCGGCACAGACAGCCAATTAGACAAATTAGCCAAATCACAAGGCTGGATTACCACTTTTCCAATGGCAGACTGGGTGGGAGGACGCACTTCCGAATTGTCAGCAGTTGGACTTTTGCCAGCAGCTTTGCAAGGCATCGACATTCGGGCGATGCTCGACGGCGCTAAAGTCATGGACGAAGCTACCAGAACCACCGAAATCAAACATAATCCCGCCGCCTTGTTAGCAATGTCCTGGTATTTTGCTTGCAACGGACGCGGCGAAAAAGACATGGTAGTTTTGCCTTACAAAGACTCCCTGCTATTGTTCAGCCGCTACTTGCAGCAATTAGTCATGGAATCGATCGGCAAACAGGAAGATTTAGACGGCAACACAGTTCATCAAGGAATCGCAGTTTACGGCAACAAAGGCAGCACCGACCAACACGCCTACGTCCAGCAACTGCGAGACGGCGTGCCGAATTTCTTCCTAACATTTATCGAAGTTTTGCAAGACAGGCAAGGCATTTCCCCAGAAGTAGAAACAGGCGTCACTTCAGGAGATTATTTGTCGGGTTTGTTGCAGGGAACTCGACAAGCTTTGTACGAAAATCACCGAGATTCCATTACTGTCACCATTTCCCAAGTCAACCCTCAGACAGTAGGAGCATTAATCGCCCTCTACGAAAGAGCAGTAGGTTTTTACGGTTCCTTTGTGAATGTCAATGCGTATCACCAGCCAGGGGTCGAAGCAGGCAAAAAAGCAGCCGCGGCTGTATTGGACTTGCAGCAACGGGTACTGCAAGTGCTCAAAGACGCCCAAAAACCTCTGTCTGTCGCAGAAATAGCCAAAAAAGCAGGAAAGCCAGAGCAAATCGAGACAATTTACAAAACTCTGCGGCATTTGGCAGCCAACGGGCGCGGCGTAGCTTTGGAGGGAAAATTAGCGCAACCGGCTACTTTAACTGCAAGTTATCAAGAGAATTAAACAGTAGAATTAAACATTAAAAGTGAAATTAGTCACTTTTAATGTTTAATTTTTAATTCCCCCATGCCATTAACGATTCTGGTTGCTGACGACGATTTCGCGACTCGCTTGTCAATTACCGATTATCTAGAAATTACCGGATACTCTGTAATCGCTGCTGAGAACGGCAAAGAAGCTT
The DNA here is from genome assembly GCA_030248405.1 of Microcoleus sp. MP8IB2.171. Taxonomy (GTDB): domain Bacteria; phylum Cyanobacteriota; class Cyanobacteriia; order Cyanobacteriales; family Microcoleaceae; genus Microcoleus. The sequence goes on along the minus strand of JARCMA010000117.1, from coordinate 179 downwards.
TAGGTTTGGTAGATGAATTTCAGCCCCACTTGATTGTTACCGACATTACAATGCCCAAAATGGATGGCTACGAATTTGTGCGGCGAGTTCGGACTCGTCCCGCTTTCCGCTTGCTGCCGGTGATTTTTTTGACGGAACGCACGAGCACGCAGGAACGGATTCGCGGCTATCAGATGGGG
>JARCMA010000012.1 GCA_030248405.1 Microcoleus sp. MP8IB2.171 | reverse complement strand
GCGGCAAAAGATAAATTAAAACTGCAAAATTCCCAGAAACCCAGTTTCTAACCTAGAGATTTTACGTAAACCCGATCGCACCTTGGCGTCTCCACACCAGTTGTCGGTAGATATCCGCTATTTTCGTACATTTTCACAGCTTCTTTGAGAATGCTAGCAGTTTCTATCCAGATTTCCTCAAAGCCGCGAGCGATAATTTTACTTTCCAATTCTTGCAGTAAAAATTTCCCCAAACCTTGTCCCCTTGCTGCGGGCAAAATATACATTTTGCGAATTTCCACAGCATTATTTCCGCGTTCAATCGGATAGTAAGCCGCCGTACCCACTATTTTATCCTGCCGTTCAACTACCCAAAATTCGCCGCCTTGATTATGATAATGTAGTTCTACATCATAGACATCTCGATCTGCCCCGTGAGGTTCGCATTTTAAACCGTATTCTGCTAAAATATCCCTAATTAAATAGAACGCCTCCGCGCGATCGCGCGTTTCCCAGGAACGAATTAAAAAATCCAGATGTTGGGTTTTCATTGGTTGTTGCAACGTATATTTATTTTTTGAATTGAGCCACTGTAAAATTACTAATTTTTTGTGTTTTACAGTCTTTAAGTGCACCTAGCTTTTAACTATGAATTCTCGGTTCGGGATGAAGACTTGCCAGCAACTCGCTCTCAACTAATGATAATTCCTCCAACCTCTGCATCACAATATCCCGATCGAAATAAGTTGTTGCCAAAATCCAATATACACCGTAATGACGCGCCTCCGAAGCCATCAAACTGCGGTAAAACTTAGCTAATTCCGCGTCGCGACAGCGATCGCCCAGCAGCCCCAACCTTTCGTGACTGCGCGCTTCAATCAAACCAGAAACCAACAAAGAATCCAAAAGTCTCTCCGGTTCCTGCTTGCGAATTTGGGCGGACAAACCGGCACCGTAGGGAGGTGCAGCCAAAGGGCCTAAAGCGATGCTGCGCTTTTCTAACCGCTGGTTGACTTGCTCGAAATGCTCTAATTCTTCGCGGGCGATCGCCGTTAGCATCCTCACCAATTTTTCCCTTGCTGGGTAGCGAAACATTAAATTTAACGCTACTCCCGCCGCTTTCCGTTCGCAATGAGAATGGTCTAATAAGATTGTATCCAAATGGGCGATCGCCTGTTCCACCCAAGCTTCCGAAGTCGGTTGTTTTAAAAACTTAATAGTTGGCAGTGTTGAAGTCATTAGTCATCAGTTATCAGTCATTTGTCATTAGCCATGATTTATGCTATTTTACACAATTTTTCAAACACCGCATACATATCACCAGCAAACTTTTTCGGATTCCACAGCGGCGACAAATTGGCTGGATCTTTAGATTTCACCAATTGTGCTTTAATTGCATTTCTTAATTCACGTTCTTTACCCAATTTTACACCCACTTCCACATATTCCGACCAAGACCAAGCCACGCCTGTGTCAATTCCCAAAGTCTGCAAAAACGAATAACCCATTCTCGACAAAAACTGCTCTCCTGTGCGAGTCACCACTGGCAAATTAAACCACAAAGCCTCTAAAGTGTGAGTTCCTCCATTGTAAGGATAAGAATCTAACAAAACATCGGCCAGCAAATAGATAATTCTGTGCTCTTCCTCCGTAGCAAACCTCGGCAAAAACTTAATTCGGTGCTTGCTCACTTTCTCAGCTTCGCAAGCTTGGTGATATGCAGCCTCAAACACCGCAGCATCGCCTAAAGATTTGTGAATTAAGATACTGTTCGGCACTTGTTTGAGAATCGCAATTTGTGCTTTTACCAACTCGTGATTGAATTTTCTGCCGGGTGCAACGCACAGGTAAACTATCTGATCCACACCGATCCGATTCGACCTTCTCAATGCAACGGGATCGACTCCATATCTCTGAAAACCGGACACCGCTACAAAGGAATCCGGCATCCTAATTAGCTGCTCGTCATAATATTTTTCCCGTCCGGCTGGGTGCGAGTGCCAGTCTGTAAGAAAGTAATTTTTCGGCGATATGTAAGGGGCGTCAAATCCCAGCCAAGAAACACAAACTGGTGCGGGTTTTTGGTAGAGAATGTCAGCGTGAACTGGTACGCTGAGAGAATCTAAATCGACTAAAACGTCCAGTTCATCTTGCTGAATTTTGTCGATAATTTCTGCGGAATTGGCAAGTCCGTTCGGGTAGGTTGTGGGAAAAGTCAGTTTGCCCCAAGTTTCAAATTGCTGAGTGCGATCGTCAGGAATAATTCTTTCGGAAGCGTACAAATAAACATTCGGTGTGATGTCGGACAATTCGCGAATGATGTCAGCGCTGCACCAACCTACAGAATGGCGGCTAAAGTGATTGGACAAAAAGCCGATTTTTAACTTGCTGGATGGAACACTTGGTTTGAAACGGTAATTTGCGGGTTGAGAAAAATTAGGTTTAATACATTGGTCGATATACTTTTGGGAAATTTCTCTGTAAAGTTTTGAGTTGGCTGCCAAGTCATCTCGCAAATACGGTGTGCTGAATAACAAATTTGCATAAAGCGATTTAATTTCTACCGGGCTAGCGGTTTCTAAGTTTTGTTGCAAGTACGATTCTAGTTCTAAAAATCGATCGCCCGCAATTTGATTTAATCCCGACACTTGATAGGTGCTGATGAAGTAAATCGCGGTCATAATTGGATCGGTTTCGGCACACATTTGGCTGTATTGGTGCACGGCTTGCCGCGCGGCAGCTAAATCGCTAGTATCTCTGAGGATGCCGCACAAATGTTGGTGGGCAGAAATAAAATCGGGTTTAATTTCTAGGGCTTTTTGAAGGTTGGGTATTGCGTCTTTAAATTGACCCTGGTGGCGTAAAACTCTGCCAATTTGACAGTATGCTTCGGCTAAATCGGGTTTGAATGCGATCGCCTGCTGCCATGCAGCCACTGCCTCATCCAACTTCCCTTGCCCCGCTAATTTATCTCCTAAATTTAAGTGAAAATCTACCTGAGCAAGGTGGGGATTGAGTTCGAGAGCTTTTTGCTCGTATGCTACCGCTGCATCCTGCTGCCCCTGCTGCTTCAGTGCCCCTGCCAAATTCCAGTAAGCAGCCGCCAAATTTGGTTTAAGTTCGATCGCCTTTTCGTAATTGACAATCGCCTCCACCAAATGCCCTTGTTTGTACAGCATACTGCCCAAATTAGCATAAGCCTCAGCAAAATCGGGATTCAGAGCGATCGCCTCAGAATAAAACCGCATCGCTTCATCAATTTGGCCGCTTGCTTGCTGCACATTGCCCATTGTCACGTAAGCCGCCGCCCAATCCGGTTGCAATTCCAGAGCTCGGCGACAAGCAGCGACGGCTGCTGCTAAATTGCCTTGAGAGTAATAGGTTTCTGCAACCACTGTCAGCGATGCAGCATCTTCTAATTGGGGTGTTTCGGATTGGTTGCGAAAATCGGAATTCATTTTGCGGCCTATCTGTGCTATCAAGTTAAAGGTTGAATCTATATTATTTTGCAGAGTAGCAGTTTTAGCGGAACTACGGGCGATCGTCACAGAGAATTTATGAGCGACAAGCAAGCGACACAGCGCCAACATCACATCAAGTGGAAACCAAACCTCCTGCTGGGGATACTCTTGTTAACCTTAGCAATCCCCTTACCCTTTGCCCAAAAGACTTTCGCACAGCAGCAGCAGACAGCCAGCTTTCGGCAGAAATTATTTCAAACAGCTCTTTATTTCACCCTATATTTTGAGGGCGGATTCAGCAATCACCCAGCCGATAAGGGCGGGAGAACTTATCGGGGCGTCTTGCAAACGGAATACAACGCCTACCGCTACAGTCGTGGGCTTCCGCCCCTTGACGTGACGCAGATGTCGGAAGCAGAGCTCCTAGAAATTTATAAATATTACTGGGATTCGAGCCTCTCGGGCACGATGCAGCCGGCTTTGGCGATCGTCATGTTTGACACCGCCGTTAATTTCGGTATTAATAACTCTATTACCTTTCTCCAGCAAGCGTTAGGATTGCCGCAAACGGGAGTTTTTGACTCGCGCACCAAGGAAGCGCTGAAAGGGGCAAATAATAGAAATACCGCGCTGCAAATGATTAATGAACGAATTATTTACCGCTACAAACGGGTGCAAGAAGATCCGACTCAGATGGCTTTTTTCCGGGGTTGGCTGAGTCGCGATTACAGTTTGTGGGGCTATGTGAATAAAATTAAGAATTAATTCGGCGGTTGAAACTCGGCGGTTGAAACCGCTCCTTGTCAAACGAAGTCTGCCTCCGCAGACTAAGAGAGCAGAGATTATCTGGTATGAAATTCTACTTGGTTTTCGAGAATTCGCACATTATAACGAGCTAGAAAATCTTGTCCTAAAAGCCCATAGGTTATCCGATTATCACCGATCGCAATTTTAATGTTGCATACAACGGCAGTTTGCACTGCTAAAGATTGCACCCAACCTAAGTCAAACGTTACAACGCTACCATCAGCAATCATCGACTGACAGGTTCCAGACGGCACAATTTTTAGGAACTCGGCCATTTGTTTCGTAATTAGTGTCCTGCTTGCTCCTGTATCCAAAAGCAGATCGAATCTAAAAGCACAACCATTATTTAAGACAACTTCAACTATTGGAACTCCTCCCCAACGATATTTAATCGGCACTCGAATGATGCTTGCTTCCGCCGCTTTTTTAGCTTGCGCGATCGCCCGTTTGTGAGCTTCCCAATTGCCTTGATTCAGCCACAGCGCGGCTGCTTGCTGGAAATCGGCGATCGCCCCTTCTATATCCCCCGATGCTTCGGCTACGCCCGCGCGACTGGCAAAAGCTTCTGCATCGCGATCGCACATGGCGATCGCATTCGAGTAGTCTTTAAAAGCTTTGTCTAAGTCTCCCAGCAAGCAATACCCGTGTCCCCTGTGCAAAAACAGGCGAGTGCGATCGCCCTCAAACTGCATCAAGTGTGTGAAATCGGCGATCGCGCCTGATCCATCTCCCACAGACAAGCGCACGATGCCTCTAGCAAGCCGAAATTCGCGATTATCGGGTTCGAGTTGCAAAGCGCGGGCGATATCCTCAACTGCTGATGCGGCGTTTCCCAGATGTGCGTGAACCTGGGCCCGCTGACAAAGAGCTTCGGCGCGATCGGGCTGCATTTGCAATACTAAATCAAGGTTGGACAAAGCTTCTGAATATTCGCCCCGATCGACCTTACCCCGCGCTTCCTCGAAGAAAAGCGGAGACGACAGGTGATTTGCCGAATTTAGCAAGCGCGTGTCTGCGATCGCATTTTCGAGGTCGATGATCTGCGACTGAATTGAGATTCGTTCCCCAAATGACATAGCCGTCGGCTGTAAGCGCATCGCTTCCTTGTAATCGGCGATCGCACCTTTCAAATCCTGGAGTTTTGCGCGCACTTGTGCTCGGGGCCGATAAGCTTGTGCGAACTTAGGATTTTTTTTGATAACGCGATCGAGGCTTTGCAGAGCTCCTGCTAAATCTCCAGTTTCTATCTGTTTTAATGCCTTTTGATAATCTGCTTGGCTCATATTTCAGCACATATAAATTCCCTGCCTTTCAACAATCATAGCTTTTTCATGACTGATATCAAATCCGTTAGTATCTGAATTATTCATCTCTCTCTTCTCTGACTCCGCGCCCTCTGCGCCCTCTGCAGTTAAATCATCCAGAAAAAACCGTAGTTGCCAGATTCCCCACTTCTTGAAGAAGTAGGGAATCTCAAAAAAATGAATCTAAAGCAACACAAAATTCGATGCAGTAATCGAACTATTCAACCCCGTCACAGTTGCCAAAACTTGATCTGTGGATATAACTTTCAGCACGGTTCCTCCCGCAGTTTGACTAATTTCTAACTGCTGGAAAGTCAAACCATTTCCGATCGCAAATTTATCGCTACCCGCCTCAAAATCAAGGATTGTATTTGAACCGCTACCTAGTCTAATAGCGAAAGTCATCGCTATGAGGACTAATGAGTTTAAAAATTTTTCCGATCAGTCTTCTTCAGAGGACTTTAGCTTTGAGGCAAGGGTTTAAACCCCTGCCGGACTGCTGCTTTGACCTTAAGCGATCGCCCTTCTAGAAAACTAGACAGCGATCGCCCTTGATAAACCCTCTAAATCAAAGTGATATTAGCAGTTACAAAACTTCCCAAAAGTTGCTCTGGCTTCACCGAGTTAACCACAGCCAAAATTTGACCGGAATCAGCAAGTCGAATCACAGTGTTGCAATCAACAGTCTCCAGCCGCAAGTTAGCAGCAGCCAAACCTCCAGAAAGTCCGATCGAATCAATCCCAACTTGGAAATCGGCGATCGAATCAGCAAAAGCTACATCTGTCGGCGCACCATTTTGTCGTAGCAAAAATAAGTCACTTCCCGACCCGCCAATCAAAGTATCTTGAGCCAAATCGCCGCTCATCGTATCATTTCCTTCCCCGCCGAACAGCAAATCTAACCCTTTGCCGCCGAACAATACATCATCGCCATTGTCACCCGTGACAGTATCATTACCCCGATCGCCCCTGAGTCGATCGTTCCCATCACGGCCGACAACCAAATCGCTATCCTTGCCACCAAACACAACATCATCGCCAAAAGCGCCATCGATCGTATCACTGCCGGGATTGCCAAAAATGCGATCGCTCCCATCACCTCCAAACAGACTATCAGAAGCATCCAAACCATACATCGTGTCATTGCCCCTGCCACCATTGATACTATCTTCACCGCTAGTACCAAACAGTAAATCATCCCCTGAATTTTCCAAAGTTACGATCGGGCCAGGTTCCAGTACAGGCATCGGTATAGATACCAGGCTTGGACATGATGATTCGGTTTGAGTTGGAGTTGGAGTTGGAGTTGGAGTTGGAGTTGGAGTTGGAGTTGGAGTTGGAGTTATCGGGTCAATTGGTGGAGTTGGAGTTGGAGTTGGAGTTGGAGTTGGAGTTGGAGTTGGAGTTATCGGGTCAATTGGTGGAGTTGGAGTTGGAGTTATCGGGTCAATTGGTG
>JARCMA010000116.1 GCA_030248405.1 Microcoleus sp. MP8IB2.171 | reverse complement strand
GCTATATATGTAAAAACAACTAAATAAGATAATCTGATTAACACCTAGAAACTGATTTGTTTGAGAATACCAGTCATTTTCTTGCTTGGTTAGCGCCGGCGAGACCAAAGAATTTTATGATGAGTGATTAACCAAACTCGATATAAAATCTAAAATCGTGCAACTGATCGCTCACGCCGAAGTCTACAATCTACAATCTACAATCTACAATCTAAAATTGATTGCCTTCCAGATTAATTGATCGCCTGTCATCTACAACCGATCCCGCATCTACTACTATGGCTCATACTCAGTTAAACGACAGCCAGCCAAATTGTCTGCAGCAAACTAAAGTTGCGACTTCCGAAAGAAGATTGAAAGCAGCTTTCAAGCCGTGTACCTACAACTTATCTGTTACCAGAAAACAGCTAATCGGACTGCTGACTTTACAAACAATCTTGCCCGTCGGATTAACCGCAGCAGCACTTTGGTTAACATCGGCAATTGGAAGCAACGAACTGCAAAATCAAGCTAAATCCGAACTGAGCCTTAGTGAAATTAACTACAATTTCAAACTCGATCGCGCCGCCGACCGTTTGCAAAACTCCTCTGATAGCAAAACGATCGCCCAAACAGCCTTAGCTTACAACAGCGGCAAAAAAATATCAGATTTGCCAAATTCTGTCAAGCAAATTCTGGAAAATCAAGTCAAAACAGGGGAAATACACAGTGCTGTTTTAGTGGGTAAAGATGGGAAGATAATTTTGAGCGTTAATCTCAACCAGGAAGGACAAAGTTTTAATCCTCGTAACCTAGCCTATCCAGTATTAGCAAAAAAAGAGCCAATTACAGCCAGCAAAACTCTGGTTAAATCGAAAATTCAGAAACAATTGCCCGCTTTGGCGTCTGGATTGAGCGAACGTGTCCTGGTTAGTTACACAGAAATTCCAGTAAAAAATCCCAAAAATCAGACAGTTATTGGTACTTTATTTCTAGGGAAAAATCTGAGCCAAATCCCGATGGTTGCTAGCAGTGAAACTGTCAATTCACTCGAAGGGGGATTTTACGCTATTTATGCACCACTTAATGAAGGCAAATATGTCTTGGTAAGTGCACAAAACGTTAGGAAAAATCAACTGTTGCCAGATTTACAGTGGATGGACAGATCGCTACTGAGATCTGCACGCGCCGCCGATGGCAAACCAGTTGCTCAGCCAATAAAAATAGGCAATCAAACTTATACCGTAGCAGCAAAATCTCTAAACAATTTAGCCGGAAAACCCGCAGTAGTTTTAGTCCGGGGAATCCCCCAAACCGATCTGGGTAACAATTGGCTGCTGTTGGCACTGTCTGCCGCAGCCCCCCTCGCCTTGGCAGTTGCAGTCGCCCGCCGGATTGCCAAACCCGCTAACTCAGATTTATCAACAGCAGACGGGAATTGGCCCTCTAACTCCAGCGCCGAACCGCAGCAGCTATCCCCGAAGTTTGATCTAATTTATGACCATTTAAATTTCAGCGAATTCCCCGATTTATTCCCTAAAAAATCGAGTTTAGATGGTCAATTAGCCGTAGATTTTCGATATAATAAAAAATTGGCGGCCGCTCGCCCGATCGCAAATCCCCACATCCCGCTCGCTTTCCAACCCCTAGAATTGCCCGCAAACTCCGTCTCAAATCAGTCGCGGCCGACAAATACAGAACTAGAAAAAAGCGCGATCGCCTTAAATCTAGTCCAGGAAGCTTGGCAAGACTTAAATCGCCTCAACTGGGAATTGCAGCCAGAAATACTCGATCGCCAAAACACTCAAAAAGCCCTGCGAAAGAGCGAAGCACTGCTGCAAGCGATTTTAGACAACTCAACAGCAGTAATTTACATCAAAGATGTCGAGGGAAAATACCTACTCACCAACCGCCATTTTGACAATTTGTTCGACATCGCAAAAGAGCAAATAACAGGGAAAACCGACGGCGATATTTTTCCCGAAGACAAAGCAGCAGTCCTGCGAGAAAATGACCTGAAAGTTCTCGAATCCTCCTCGCCTCTAACCCTCGAAGAAATCATCCCTCAAGACGACGGCCCGCACACTTATATTTCTCTGAAATTTCCCCTCTGCAACTCCGAAGGTAAAGCTTATGCAGTCGGTACAATTTCTACAGATGTGAGCGATCGCAAAAAAGCCGAACTCACCCTAGAAAAAGCTAAAGCCGAACTGGAAATAGAAGTCGAACAGCGCACCCTATTCCTCAAACAAGCCAACGAACTCTTGCAGTTTGAACTCGCCGCCAGAGTCCGCGGCGCCATCACTGTCAGACAAATGACCGCCCAGGTAGCCCGACACGCCAGAACAGTTGACGGTATTCTCGGCGCTTCCCTTGACCTAATTTTTCTAGTAGATCGATCGGGAAAATACACCTATGTCAGCCGCACCGCCGCTCAAGCTGCTGGCATGAACCCCAGAGAAATGATTGGCAAAACCTGGCAGGAATTAGGCTGGTCGCCAACAATTATGCAGCGGGTTCACCACGAATGCCACGGCATATTTGCCACAGCCGAACCCGTGAAAGGCGAAGTAATTGTCCCCACGGCAAGCTGGGGAACCCGCGACTACGAGTACATTCTCAGCCCGCTTTGTGCGACAGACGGCAGCGTCGAAGCGGTGGTGGCGACACTGCGAGATATCACTGAACGCAAAGACGCTGAGGAAGCGTGGCAGTTGGCTAAAGAAGCCGCAGAACTCGCCAACCGCGCCAAGAGTGCTTTTCTGGCAAACATGAGCCACGAGTTACGCACTCCCCTCAACGCGATTATCGGCTACAGCGATATGCTGGTGGAAGATGCCGAAGAGTTAGGCAACTTACAGATAGTCTGGGATTTAGACAAAATTCGCACTGCTGGCAAACACTTGCTGCGCCTAATTGAGGACATTCTCGACATCTCCAAAATTGAAGCTGACAAGATGGAGATTTACCTCGAAAGCTTCGATGTTGGAGGCTTAATCGAGGAGGTGATCACAACTATCAAACCGCTAATGGATAAAAACGGCAATACTTTGGAAGTATTGAGTTCTGACAATATCGGCGCGATGCACGGCGATTTGATGAAAGTGCGGCAGGTAATGCTGAATTTGCTCAGCAATGCTGCTAAATTTTCTGCTAATGGGACGATCGTGCTTACTGTCGAAAGAATTACCAGTGAAGAATTAAAAAATAAATATCAACCGAGAGTTGCTCAACTGTTAATTTTGGATGCAGAATTTTTAATTTTCCGAGTGACGGACAGGGGCATCGGCATGACACAAGAACAGCAAGAGCGACTGTTCCAACCTTTTACTCAAGCCGACAATTCAACTACTCGCAAGTACGGCGGTACTGGTTTGGGACTGACTATCAGTCAGCGTTTTTGTCAGATGATGGGCGGCGATATTGAAGTTACTAGCGAGTTAGATTGCGGTTCTACTTTTACTGCTTGTCTGCCTGCTTCATTGTTTAGGCGATCGGAATTTTAACAGTTTTGCAGAAATAAGAGCAAGAAGAGTCGGCGGTTGAAACCGCTACTATACAAACAATGTCCGCCTCTGCGGACTGAAGAATAATAAAATTAACTGGTTCCCAGGCTCCAGCCTGGGAACCTAAATCTAGAGGCTCTGCCTCGGTTGGAAACATGGAGGCAGAGCCTCCGGATCTGCGTTACTAGGCTGGAGCCTAGTAACGAGTAATTTAAAATTATCTGCGTTTATCCGTGTTTCTCTGCCTTACATCTGCGGTTTCTGTATCAATGAATGATTTATGCCATTCAAGTCTAATAATATGATGAATTACCACAAATTGCGCCACGAAAATCAAGTTTCCCACCGCAAACACGGCATTTTGACAAAAAGTTTATTTTTGTTCCTAATTGCCAGTTCTACGTGCATCACAGCCTTGCTGTGGGGACAATCTGTGGCATTCTCCCAGCAGCCAGTCTGCCCGACTGGCAACGCTGCTAATTTCCCTTCGCCCCCGCTTTCGCAAACCGAAAAAAGCGTGCCGAGTCTGTGGTTAGCTCAAAAACTCTTTGGTGGCAAATTGCTCGATCGCTGGTTTGTCGATCCCGGCAATACTTGGGTAATTATCATAGTCAACCGCCAACTTTGGAGTTTGCTCGATTATATGGAACGCTATCAGTTTGTTAACCGCTTTGGCACTGTCGCCAACGATTATGGTTACAATGTGCGAGTTTGCAACCGTCAAGGCACTGCTTTGGCAGTTTATTCGTGCAAGGGCGATCGGCTTAACTGTCGGATTGATTTAGAATCTCTGTCAAATCCGGGTATTCGAGGAAGGGTGAAAGGATTTTAGGATCGCGAATTAAATAACTTATAATTTTAATTGTTATTGTGGGATGGGCGTCCCGCCCGTCCCACAAACTTGTGGAAGTTATTTAATTCTCATTCCTTAGTAGGATGCGTCAGCAGCGAGTTATTTTCTGGATCATCGATAAATCAAGAGCTGACGCACTCTACATTTTAACTTTGCACTACTTGCCGAATTTCTTGCCAGAGCGATCGATATTGCTGAATCCCCGCATCCCCCAAAGGCAGCAGAAAGTCGCTAGCAGCAAGAATTTTAGCATCCGGCAACAACACAGAATTAGTGCGAACAGCTTCCGGCAAATCCTCGGGTTTCATGCCGACAATTATCGGCGAACTAGCCTTAGCCAGCAAAGATAATTGAGGAGCAACCCGAGGCTGCAAGCAAAAATCAATCCATTTTTCCACTAAAGGAACTGGATTCCCCGATGCCGGTTGTACCCACAAATCCGTCCAAAGTGCAGTTCCCGAAACTGGAATTACTAAAGCAATATCCTTTTGAGTTTGCAGCAGCGGCAGCAAGTCCCCAGAGGAACCTACTGCCAACCAAGTATCGCCTAAAATTAATGGTTGCAGGTAAGCGTCGGAACTGTAAAATTTAACTTGTTGGTGCAGATTTGCGAGTTCTTTTTTAAGATTTGGGACTTGATCTAATTGCTGCGTATTGTAAGATTTTCCGAGTTTTTTTAAGGTTAAACCGATAACTTCTCTGGCGCTGTCGGGCAGAGAAATTCGATCGCGCAATTCTGATCGCCACAAGTCTTTCCAATCTGTCGGAGTCCACCCCAAAGCCTTAAATTTGTCGGTTCGATAGGCAATTACCGTACTTCCCCAGCGGTAAGGTGCTGCCCACACTTTACCTTGAGGATCTAATTTACCGTCATCGTTGCGCCGGACGAGTTTTTGCCACCTTTCGGGCAATTTTGACCAATTATCAAATTTAGCAGGATCGATCGGCTGAATCAATTTTTGCCTAATTGCCAAAGTCAGCCAGTAATCTCCCAACATCACCAAGTCAGCTTGATTTTTGGCTGCGGGTGTCCGTTTCCACTGCTGCAACAAAGCGAATAATTCTTTTAATTGTGCTTCTTGCGTTACCTGCAAAAGCGGAGACGGTTGTAAATCGCGGCTAAATTTGCTTACCAGTTGGGCCGGAATACCGTTTTTGAGCGATCGAATTTTGAGAATCGGCTTCGAGTCGCAGCCTGCCGCCAATTGACTTAAAGTTAGGGTGGCGGCCCCCAATAGCAAAGACCTTCGTTTCACCTGTGAATCCGCTTTTCTAAATATTGACCGATCGTTTTGTGTTCTACAGCCCGGGAAATAATTGTTTGTCGAGTCCGGTAGTTGGCGCCGATTTGTCTTATTTCTTCCTCAAACACAGAGCCATTGTACTCGGTTCTGCTGCGGTCTGAGTCTGTTGGACTCTTGCCCTGATTTTACCTTCTACCTTGTCGATCGAGCTTTCCGATGCGGAAAACTCCGTCAACTTAACGCCTAATTTCTCTGCCCCAAGTTCCTTTGAGCCAGTTTTGCTCGCCAGCCGGGTCGATCGACTGCATCTGTGTTACATTTTTTAATATAACGAAACAACGAGAGCGCTGCCATCTGCCGTTGGATGACGCTTTTTACACAACCGAAGTAAAAAATCCTTTTTAAATCCATGACATCATAATAAGTGACAACTCCACTCATCTGAATCCTGAAAGCGCTGGCGAGAGCGAAGTCAATTTAACAGAAAGCTCAGCGATCCGACTCTCAGAAACCGGATGTTTTAACTCTGATTGAAGGTTTGAACGAAGTATGGGCATTAAAAAACCGGATTCCTTCGTCCAAGACTATGTAAAACCTAAAATCTAAAATCTACAATCGACTCACGAATGGCGATCGATTATCTTCAAGCTGGCTCCCTAAATCTACCGTCAGGATTGGGAACACAACAATTACGTCAAAAATTAAATAATTTAGTGATAAATCCAAGTTATGTAAAGATTTACCTAAAATGAAAAGATATAAGTTACGAGCCAAAGGATGATTGTATGGAAGCGCTCCGCCAGCAAGTTACAGTATTGACGCAACAAGTAGAAGCCATCTACAAACTCATAGAAAATCTCAATGAAAAGTTATTGGAGTCCGCCCAGGAGACGAAGCTGGCCCAGCAACAGAGAAACGATCGCTCGGGAACGGTAGGAAATGACAAAACCTCGCCCTATCAAAGCTACAGCAGTCTCGACGGCCTCCTCGAACACAAAGACATACTGTTAGATGACAGCTACTTCGACAAGAATTCTCAAAGCTTGGAAAAAGAGCTGAGCGCAGAGATTCAAATCCAGCGCTTAACAGCTCAGCTAACAGCAGCTTACAATCGAATTGCCGCCTTGGAAGAACAGTTGCTATCCAAAAGAATGCACTCGCAACACGTAGGCGGGTCTAATTAAATAGTGATAGCGGGAAGCGGGCATTAATCCCCGATAAAATACAAGTTGCGTTGATTTCTGCTCGTCTACTTATAGAGTCGTTACGTTGAGTTTTTTGTCTCGCACAATTAGCATGGGAATAGCATATTAAGGCTAGATTTTGGGTAGAAATAGGAATTCTATTTCTTTGGTGAACAAGATTTTTTTTACGAACCGCAGAGGGCGCAGAGGACGCAGAGAGATAAAAGAAAGAGAAGAAAGAGAGAAGTTCACAAATCCGGCATCGATTCTTATAACTATCTACTTAATGTTTAATTTCACACCGCGAGGCTAAAGCTTCAACAGCTTGGAGGAGTTGAGGAGGAGTCCAATTTGAAGTCAGACCACTGGCGATCGCACACGCACCCGCACCGACACCTTCTTTCACATACCCGCGATCGTAAGCTTGCAGTTGCCCGTAGCGAGAACCCGCAAAACTGAGCTGCGCCGCCAACAGAGGCACACCGCCGATATCTTTAGCAAGTCCTATAGTGTCTCCTGTAGGGTCTTCAGCCACCCAGCGCGTAGTCCCCACCGCCACTTGTTCGGGACGCCAAAAGAGAGCATATTCTCGGGCTAAGGCTTGCATCAAAGCGTACACTGCCAGCATTTGTGTGCCCCCAGCCAGGAGCACCCCGCAAGTGCGACTCGCGGCGATCGCCATTCCCGCCGTCGCTATTTGCATCGGATCGCCCACCGCCGCTACCAATTCCAGGGGAGTGCTGTTTTGTCCGCCAATTTCCCACTCAGCATTATTGAGTCCCGCTGTCACCGCAGCCAATTTTTGAGCGTGATTGCAGCGAGGATGAGAACTATTAACTTTGCCCGCCGCTGCAATACCCAAACCCATTAACACGCCCAAAGCAGTAGTCGTTCCCCCAACTACGCACTCCCCTAAAATTAAATAGCTGCCATTAGTTTGAGCGGCCAATTTAGCTCCCCAAATTAATCCTTGTTCGAGCAAATGTTTGACTGTTTCGAGTTCTAAAGCATTCCCAGAAATCAGACACTTTGCCGGAGTGCCGCCCAAATCAATTGCAGGTACCGGAGGTGGGAGGGGCAAACCAGCATTAAATAGGTAAAGGGGAAGTTCCAAAGCTTCGACTACAGCGCGAGATATTAGTACCGGCGAGGCACCCGCTTCTAGGGGCGGCAAAGGATATTGGGGCGACGGTTGCGGGCCGTTATACAAAAATTCTGCATCGGCCAAACAAGTAAATTGTCGATCGTGCGGGGTTGCTCCTGCTGCTGAAATCCCCGGAATTAAGCCAGTAGCGGTAAATCCTAACACGCAGGCAAATATCGGTTTTCGTCCCCGATAGCGATCGAGCCACCGCTGCCCCTGTTCAATTTCTGTATAAATACCAATCATAGTTAGTCATTAGTCATTAGTCATTAGTCATTAGTTATTAGTTATTAGTCATCAGTAATTAGTCAACATTTAACAGTCAACAGTCAATAGTCAACAGTCAACAATTCCCAATAACTACTCTTCATAATCGATCAAAACTTGCACCCAGCTTGGCGGTCGTGGAATTGGATTTCCCAAACGATCTAATAGCAGCAAAGCTACTAAATGCACTACAAATAAATAGACAATATTGTTAACCAAAATCATCCCAGCGGCGATCGCCCCAATTGTGCTCAAACTCGGTACATTAAGCCAGCCCAGCTTCACAAACACCCATTCCACCATGTCTGTTACCTGGGCCGTTACGTAAACCCATAGATCTTGACCCACCAACGCTGACAGCAGCCAAAACCGAAAAAAGAAGCCCACAGTACCAATTAGCGCGCCCACACTAATAGAGAGTGACCAACTCGCTTTGCGCCTCCAAAGTCCTCCCAGCGCAACTCCCATAATTCCAAAAGGCATCACGTATAAAATGCTCCGCGTCGGGCCCATGAGTACCGACAGCAGCAAACCCGATACCAAAGCTGCCATCCAAGCTGCTCGGTTGCCCCAGCGCAAGTAAACCAGGGCGATGGGTATCGGGAAAAAAACCCGCAGCAAAGGCCCTAGCGGAAAGTAATAATTTACCAGCCAAATTAAGCTAGCGGTACTTGCCAAAAAAGCCGTTTCTACCAGCCTTAAAGGCGCTTCCCCAGAGGCGCGCTTCCCCGGATCTGGATTGGTGCGATCGCCCGCCAAATCTGAAATAGCGGCGGTTTCCTGCTCATTATTTGTACTGGGTGAACTGCCGGAATTAGACGTGGCATCTGCTGACAAAAAATCACTCATCCGATTTTAGATTTTAGATTTTAGATTTTAGATTTTAGATTTTAAGGGACTTGGCGCTGGCTGATTCCCGGTTTTTGATTTTTGATTTTTGATTTTTGATTAGACTTGAGTTGCAGAAGTCTTCGATCCAGAAACCGCAGATATCGGGCAGATAAACACAGATTGACGCAGATGATTTCAGGGTATTTTCTGATTTTTGCAATGGTTCGTCTATTTGGGCTTTTTGATTTTAGGAGAAACCGGGTTTAGATGCCTGCGTCAGTCTTATTTTAGATTAATTTTCTCAGCCCAACTTTTTGGCAGTATCATTTTTCCGGTTTAATTTCCTGGATTACCAAAACCGAACAAGATGCGTGGTGAACCACATAATTGCTGACACTGCCGAGGAAAGCTTCTGTTAACCCCGTGCGGCCGCGCCTCCCCACTACTATTAAATCTGCGCCCCAATTTTCGGCAGCTTCGCAGACAGAATGCCCCGGATCGCCGTCCATTTTGCAGTCAAATTCCACCTGCAATCCTTTTTTTGCTGCGGCGTCGCAGTAATTTTTCAGCAAACCCGAAGCGTGTTTTACCTCGCTTTCCAGCCGCAAACGTTGAGCTTGATAAGCTTGATCCATTAACTCGACATTCATGCCCAAATCTACCGGAATTGGGACTGCCGTCTGACCCACCGTGCTCACAGTAACGCAGTTAAATAGCATTACCTGGGCGCGATCACCCACAGCTAATTCTAAAGCTTGACTAAAGACGCGGTGGCCTAGATCGGAATCATCAACGGCGGCGAAAATTTTCTTAAAACTCACAGCTTTACCTCCGGCGGGAAATCATCATTAGTAGTTAACAGAGAGTGCTTTTGAATTTGATTCAAATTAGCAATCTCTGATACTTCTAGACTAACAGACGCTCCAATGCGTGTAGGTCTGGAATGCACAAAACGTCACGTTCGCGCTGAATAGTTCCTTTTTTTTCCAGCTTACTCAGCACTCGCGTTACCGTTTCCCGAGCCAGCCCGCTGAGGCTGCTCAATTCTCTGTGTGGCAGGTTGGGAATTTCTGTACCTCCACTTAACATGATTTTCCCTTGCCCCTCTGCCAAAAATAATAGAATATCTGCTACTCGCGAGGTACTGTCCGACTCTCGCAAACGCAGACGGCGGTTGACTTGTCGCAGGCGACGCGCCATCAGTTGAGCTAGGCGAATGCCTGCTAGCGGCTCGGTATGAATGAGCTGCACAAAATCCTGAGATGGCATATTGCCGATCAGTGTCGGGGCTAGGGTGATCACATCTGTCGATCGCGGTGCTTCTTCGATCGCGGCCATTTCCCCGAATAATTCTCCTTTCCCTAAAATATTCAGTGTTACTTCTTTTCCGTCTAGGTTGTAGGTGCGAATTTTCACCCAACCATCCAATATAAAATACACTGATGTTCCCCAGTCATTTTCGAGTAAAATCACTTGATTTGACGGATGACTGCGGGTAACGATGTGGAGAGTTGCTCTCTCGATTACAGGATCGGGCAATCCTGCAAAAAAAGGAGTAGAAACTATCAATTGATTTATATTGGAATTCGGATCTCGGGTGTTAAAGCGGTCTTCCATGAGGCCATCATTTTAATTTATGCGCTTGAGCTGCGCTGGGCAGTTACAAATAGCTTGGAGCCGAGTCATTCGATTTGAGATTCAAGATTTGAGAACAAGGATCTAAAATCGGCAATTTTACCTCTAAAGTTTTGCGGTCAAAGGCTCAATATGGGAATTAATAGCCTCAAGCTCTGATTGGGAGCTAGAGACTAAAGAATATACCATAATTTTTTAGATATATACCACTGAGCAAATTTTATTAACAAAATTTTAGCAATGTGGCAAACGACTGAGCCGATCGAATTACCGAAGACAAGCACTTCGCGAAGACAAGCTTAGCACTGCTGAGAGATTTGTTGTCACTCTTGCCCTGCTGTCGAGAAGGCAGAATCCCCGAGTACAAGCCTGCAAGCACGGTAGACAGCGACCAAATCCGAGCAACTGCCTAGAACCTGGCAAATGTCAGCACGATCGGCAAAATCCACAGCCATTGCGAGCCTAAAGACTGGCGCTCTTGGCGAGCGACACCCACCCACTTCCCAGCAAACTTTTCTGCTACCCCAAGATTATTGTACCATTAGTATCTAGCCATCAATACAGATAAAAGGCTATGATCAAAGGTTACTCAACCCAGTATATGGGGACAATCCCGAATCTTGGTATCCCAAATCGCAAATTGTTTGAGGTTTTTTCCAAGTCGGTGAAAGATGAAGAGACAGTGGCGCGCCGCCATGCTAACGAAACTCGCGGTGACAGTGTGCAGCCCGCCGTTCCAGCCGGTGAAGGCAAAAGTTCGTCGGGATCGCAGCTCTTACGAGTAGGAATCAGTCTCCGGGTCAGGAAACTCGCCCCTGAGCCACAGAATTTGACCAACAATAATGGGATTCAAGCCCCGTCCTTATAGGACGGCTTTACATGAATTTTTGTTAAGTTCTACCATTTCACACAAGACGTGCGAGTATGTAAAATAGCGTAGTTAAGGTCAGCATGACACTAAAAGCCTTCAGCTATCGATTCTACCCAACGCCGGAACAAGAAAGTTTGTTGCGACGTACTTTGGGTTGTGTTCGTTTGGTCTACAACCGTGCTTTAGCCACAAGAACGGAAGCTTGGTACGCAGAACAGAAACGGGTAGGCTATGCTGAGACTTCTTCAATGTTAACCGAATGGAAGAAAACCGAAGAACTAGATTTTCTCAACGAGGTTAGTTGCGTACCGTTACAGCAGTGTTTGCGTCACCTACAAACGGCTTATACCAACTTTTTTGATGGGCGGGCAAAATATCCTAACTTCAAAAAGAAACGCAATGGTGGTAGTGCAGAATTTACCAAGTCAGCATTTAAGTTCAGAGATGGACAAGTCTACCTAGCAAAAAGCACACAAGCGTTACCAATTCGCTGGAGTCGGACACTACCTGATGGTGCAACACCTTCAACCTTAAGCGTAAAGCTTGCACCATCAGGTAGGTGGTCAGTTTCTCTGCTAGTGGATGTTGAAATTGAAGCATTACCCAAAACAGATAATCAAGTCGGTATCGACCTGGGAGTTACAAGCTTGCTCGCTCTTAGCACTGGTGAAAAGATTGCCAATCCCAAAGGATTCAAGGCAAAATATCGGCAACTTAGAAGAGCGCAAAAATCTTTAAGTCGCAAGCAAAAAGGGTCAAACAACCGTCACAAAGCACGGCTTAAAGTAGCGAAAGTGCATCAAGAAATTACTGATGCAAGGAAAGATAATCTTCACAAGTTAACAACGCGGTTGGTGCGTGAAAACCAAACCATCGCCGTAGAAAACTTAGCTGTGAATAACATGATTAAAAATCCCAAACTTGCTCTAGCTATAAGTGATGCAAGTTGGGGGGAATTAGTCAGACAACTAGATTACAAGTGCGATTGGTACGGTCGTACTTTAATTAAGATTGACCGATGGTTTCCGAGTTCAAAACGGTGTGGCAATTGCGGACATATCGTTGACAAGATGCCGTTGAATATCCGGGAATGGGATTGTCTTAATTGCGGGACGCACCATGACCGAGACATCAACGCAGCAAAGAACATTTTGGCGGCAGGGCTTGCCGTGGCAGTCTGTGGAGCGACTGTAAGACCAGAACAGAGTATCTGTTAAGGCTGGTGCGAAATCCCCTAGGGGACGGAAGCAGAAACCTAAGTCGTGAGTCTTAGGAATCCCCGTGCGTTTACGCCGGGGTGGATGTCAAAGGCAATAGAAGTTATCCGAAGACAAAACGTTAATTAACAGTTGTCAGAAAATATTAGTAAATTATTGACTGACTCGCATTCAGGATACAAGCCCCCGGATTCATTCCTTCGCAGACTCAGGACGGAGAAATAAAAAACCTGTATCCGATAAACAAGCTCCCGAATTTATCCGTGCGGTCAATGCTTAAATCTAAAATCTAAAATCTAAAATCTAAAATCGATTGACGGACTCGCATTCAGATTATTCTATCTATTGGCATCGCTGCCGCCTGAATTCAGTCTTTTTTCCGTAAAGTTTCTCCCCAGCCGCATTCCCAGAGGTTCCGCCCTTGAATTCTCAGAAGTACAAAATTCAAGCACTGATTGCTGAGATAGACGAGGTACTCAGCAAGCCCGCACCCCGCTTGCCTTGGACGGGTTCTCTTGATACTGTCCACCAGCGCCAACTTTTAGAGCGAGTTCGCGCTTATCTGGTTTCCTCAGACTCAAAGCTAACGGCCGCAAAGGCCCCCGCCCGCCCAAATGTGCCGCCGCAACCAGTTCCAGTGCCCAAAGTGCCTCTGCCCGCCCCTCGCCCCTCAGCCGCAGAGCAAATCATGCTTGCCGTAACCGGAGAAATCAGCCACCTGCGTTCAAGCCTGACAGGGCCGCTCCAAGAAGACATAGAAGCTCTGCGGCAAGAGCAGCAAGCTCTAATTCAAGAAATCAAACAGCTAGAAGCAAAACGGCAGCAGCAACAATCCCTAGCTCAGCAACAAGCCAACCAACAGCAAATCATTGCTGAATTCTTGCAGGTACTGACTGCCCGCTTGGAAGAAACCTTGACTAGCGATTTCTCCCAAATTCTAAGTTCGCTAGAAAATCAGTTATTGCAAAGCAGCGCAGCACCATACTCTTTGGGCAGTGCACCTGATGAACAATTGGCTATTGACGTAACACTTAACCGACAAACCTCAGAAGAACACCCGCTGCTGACGCCGGCTCAGAGGTTGGAGCAAATGCAACTGTTCCAATCTCATGCTGACAGTCTGCTGATGAGTCTCGATTCTAGGATGGCTATCGTGTTCGAGGCTTTGCAAGCAAATCTGCAAAGCTATCAAGCTTCCTTGAGACAAGAACTCGAAAATATGTACGGTTTGAGCCAGCAGAGCGAGGCGATGTTCGCGGCTTTGGTCAACCACTTGGCCTCACAGTTGGGGCGAGAAGCGTCTTCCTACGTTCAACAGCCGATCGATTTAGCAAATAATCTCGAAACCGTCACCCCAACCGCAGCCGATCAATCTCCTGTCGCTCCCGCCCTTTCAAATACTGCAGAGACTCTGACGGGAGACTCGGTGCCGGAAATTCGCACCGGCGAATTCGGAGAACAAGACAGATTTCCCTACGCCGGTACAGAAATTTCTCCGCAATTCAGACAGTTGAGGCGCGACCGCGACCGCATTCAAGCCCCTATTTTGCTCCCGGAGTTGGAAGATAATTTGTTGGGTTATACCCCCGAAATATCTCGAAATGCAACTCGGTTTACTGGCGGTGAATCGGAGAACAGGTTAACAGAAACAGACGAAGAGATTGAGGATTTGTATGCAAGTTTGTTCGCGGGAGAAGCGGTTCCTGAAGTAGAATTAGAAATCGAAAATTTCCCGGAAAAAAATACTGTAAGTGAGACAAAAAGTGAAGGTGTAGAATATCAAGCGACGGATCAGGAAACTGCCGAATCGCTAAAAATGACCGAAGATTTGTTTGTAAATCTGCTGAATGAAGGCGAATCTCTGGAAGAGATTTTGGTAGATGAAGATTCAGACTTTGTAATGGGGAATTCTGTAGAGTCTCTAACTTTAGATAGTGCAGATTTATTTGAACCGCAAGCGGCAACAGTACCTCAAGTTTCAGAAGCACCACCCTCAAATGCTGAGGTGCAACTTGACGCGGACGATCGAGAAAATCTAGAAACGGGTCAAAACCTCAGCGAGCAGTTCGGCGCTACTGTGTCTGAATCAGCAGCTTTGCCGTTGAGAACGCCTGTAGAAATTAGCCCTCACAGCCCCAGTGCCACGCCCCATGTGCCGAGTGTCGGTGACTTTCAAACTGGCGAGTTCGACTCATCCTCGCAGCGGCTCAATGATGGGTACATCCAAGCTTCGCCGGACGAGGATTTGCTGCCGGTCGAGGCATTAGAAGATGACCTCGATCGAGCTCTCAATTTGGACAACAATACTCTGGAACTTTTGGAGGCAGACCTCTACAATCTGGAGGGATTGGAAAATACTAGCTCCCGGCGATCGAATTCCTCAGCCACTAACAGCTTGGATTTATCGGCGAGTTCCCTCGATGAGGGCGGTGCAAAAAATCCCTTTGCGGAGGTGGCAGAGGAAGAACTCGGCACGCTGGAGGATTTGTTCTCCGATGTGTTGGAACTCTCATCTGATGATGAACCCTTTGTTTTGGAAAACGAACTTGAGGATGATTTGTTTGCGGAGGAAGACGACTCGAATTTGACGCTAGACGAAATTTTGGCTAGTTTGACCGAGACCGATCGATCTTTGACGGATTCTCCCCCTCCAGAAACTGCCGAAACTTACGAACTGCGATCGAGTCCTCCAGAAAGTCAAAAAAAAAACCTAATTTCGACAGAGAGTAAAGCAGGAGTTGTTGAGGGGAAAACCGATTTTAGTGAGTTTGCCGGGACACAGCAGCAAGACTCGGCTGGGCATTCTGCAGCAGGTGCGATCGCCCCATCCCGAGAACGCCGGAATTCTAGCTGGTATTTGGGCATTGATTTCGGTTCCAGTGGTCTGTCTGCGGCTTTGCTCGATCGCACCAGCGGCCAGTTGCACCCGATTTACTGGGAAGCATCGCAGGCTGAGGCTTGGGCAGCAGACGCCAGCTTTCGGATTCCCTCGGCTGCGGTGCTGGCGGAAACAGCCCCAGGAAGCCCAGGGTCAGAGGTGACAGTCAAGTCGGTGGGATTCCGACCCCAGGCTTTGGCTGCAGGAGAATTTTTACTGGAAAATTTTAAATTGCCTTTAAAGGTGGGCATTCCTTATCAGCGGGAGGCTGCTGGGATGTACGAACCGCTGTTGCAGTGGTCGCCCTTGCAGGCTTTTTCGATCGCCTTGCCGCTGCAAGGTGTGCGGGCGCTGCTGGCAACTTTGAATCCGAGGAAGCAGGGGCAAAAATTTGCCGAATCAGGGGAAATTTTGGATTCTGCAATGTCGAGGGCGAATTTTGCAGGATTGCCAGTTTCTAATTTAATTTGTAGGGCTTCGGGACTGACGGCCCAAACTCTCGATGCGGCGCTTTTAGACTTGCAGGGTGTAATTTTGGGGACTCCGGCCGGCTGGTCGGATGTTTATATGTTTAATCTGCGGGAGGCGGTTTTGGGCGCGTCTCTGGTGGCTTCTGGTTCGCAAATTTTTGTGGTGGAAGATGCGATCGCCACTTTACTTGCTGCTGTAACTCCTGTGAAAAATGGCATGGAAGTCGAGTCGTCAGCCGTGGATTCTGCTAAGGGCGGTGAAGAAGCTGCACCGCTGAGTGTGAATGCTTCGTCTTTTAGCGGGGGAACTTTGATTTTGAATGCGGG